>JBDTKK010000455.1:0-4286 GCA_039935335.1 Chitinophagaceae bacterium | reverse complement strand
CAACCACCGCAGTATCCAAGGCAAAAGCCGCACGACCAACATAAAACTTATGTACCGTTTGATTATCCCAAGGTATAGCCATAGAAGTAATGATGCCCAAGCCGGAAATGTCCAAATGAAGAACGTTCACTTTTTGATTTAAAGCAAAGGAAAACGTGCCATTTCTATCGCTGGTCGTAGATTGATTAGCTTCTTTTAAATGGATATTCATGAAAGGCAAAGCCGTAGAATCGTCTTTGCTTAGGATTATACCTTGGAAATTGGCTTGGGCAGAGGCTTGCGGCGCAAGGAAGAATAAGCAGAGGATGCTAATTTTGGTCTTTGATAAACTAAAACACAGCATGGGAAATGGTTGATTAAAAGCTCAATTAAAATACCACCTTTCATTTCACCTCTATTCTTTAATCCATCAAATCTACAACTTTGTTCCATCAAAATGAGTAGCCTCGACAGAAGATTATATTTTATGCCTTGGAAGTTCGGCGACTATTTCTAATTATCTTCCTCCGTCAGTTGCCTGATTTACCTGTTGAAAAACCTCCATTCCGAGGTCTTCAAGTGGATTACGTCGTTTATCTTTCAAGGACTTGAAGAAAGTAGGTGTGAGTCCGATGGTTATACTTTCTGTCGCTGAAAAGTGATTAGCGAGATAAGTATAAATATAGCTCAAATGCTTCGCCACTCCCGGAATACGGATAATGACAAAAACGAAAATGCGGCCAAATTACATTCGTTCCATATACCAATGTAATTCCTTCTCCATTTTCCTATAGCTAAAGATGGTAGATATTATTTTTTGAAGACGCATAAACGCGGTTTCGCTTTTGACTACATAGTCAGAAGCCCGATGGTGCATACAATTGACGGCTACCTCTATCTTGTCTTGAGACGACAACATGACCACAGGTACATCAGAATTATACTGCTTTATTTTATCGAGTGTATCCAGTCCATTCATTGCATGCTTATCAATCCCATCCAAATGATAATCCAAAATGATTACATCCGGGCTATGGGAAAGATTAGATACACATAGTTCTCCTGTAGCAAAGGTTTCGATGGCAAAATCAGCATGTTGTAAAAATTCGACCTCTAATGATTTCAGAAAAAGAGCATCATCGTCCACCAGAAAAAGCTTTATTTTATTTTCGTTCATCATGAGTTGGTATATTTAAGGGAATTGTATTCTTCTTCTAATTCTTCACATGCCTTCAGGCAGACCGTTTCCAGTTGTGCTACCAAACTATCAATCCCATTTGCGTTTACAGGAGTACCAGAATAATCCTGTACTTTTTTTGCCATTATTTCAAAATCGGAGCTGATTCCCACAATCATAAACGAAGGAATCATTTTATGCGCCGCAGCGTGTAACGCATTCCAGTCCTTGTCCAACAATCCATTTTTCAGAGCATTAACCAATATCGGCGTTTGCTCCAGGTAAAGTGCAATTATTTCCATCATTAATTCGGGGTCAGATTTGGTAATGCCCCTTAAATAGCTCATGTTGGTACATTTTTCGGGCTTAATTTTCGCCGTTTTATTCATTCCGTCAGGAATATATCCCTTTTGTATCCGCCTTTTTACCAAGCCTATAATTTTGCTGTACAAGATTCGTTCATCTACAGGCTTGGCTATATAATCATTCATGCCTGCAGCTTTGCATTTGACCAGATCAGCCGTAGTAACATCGGCTGTTAAAGCAATGATCGGGATTTTTGATTTTAGCGTATTCCGGATGTATCTTGTGGTCTCGAAGCCATCCATTTCCGGCATTTGCAAATCCATAAGTATAATATCATACGATTTTTTTTTCATTTTCACGATAGCTAACTTACCATTTGCTGCAATATCCCGTTCAAAACCAAAATCATCCAACAGTGTTTTCATAAGCAACTGATTCAATGCCATGTCTTCAACCACCAACACTTTTATGTTTTTTAGTTCAGAATCCAGCTCCAATAACTCGTCTTCCTCTGCAATTTCTGCGCTTGTTTTTTGAAAAACCAACGAAAAGCTAAAGATGGAGCCTTCATTGATTGTACTGTTTACCATAATGTTTCCTCCCTGTGCTTCTACTAGTTGTTTTACGATAGCTAGCCCTAATCCCGTTCCGCCATATAACCTTGATGTGCCACTGGATGCCTGCTGGAAATTCTCAAATATACTATCTATTTTATTTGCCGCAATGCCGACTCCAGTATCGATAATGGAAAATTGAATTGTGACGAATTCATCATCTTCCTTCGAAATACGAACACTTACTGTTATCTTGCCGATATTTGTAAACTTTATCGCATTACTTACCAGGTTTAAGATAATCTGGTGTAAGCGTACAGGATCACCAAGCAACACTTCCGGAATAGCACTATCGTATTCAGTAATTAATTTAATATCTTTCTCCTGAACTTTTGACTCAAACAAGTGGGTCATAGACGATATAGAGGAAGCAAGCCTAAAGGGGATTTTTTCAAAGGTCATTTTCCCTGAATCTACTTTCGCCAGGTCAAGTATATCGTTAATAAGTACAATTAATGTATTGCCGCTTAATTTTATTGCATTGACGAATTCTCTTTGTTTTGCGCTGAGATCTGTTTTTAATACCACTTTGGTAAACCCGATGATTGCGTTCATGGGTGTCCGTATCTCATGACTCATGTTACTCAAAAACTGCTGCTTGGATTTTACGGCACCCTCAGCAACCAGTGTTGCATGTTCAGCTTTGAGTTTGGCTTCTTCGGCAATAACAGTTGCCGTTTTAGCAAAAGTAATTGCCTCGGTTAATTCTGTCGAGATCTTTTTCTGCTCCGTAATATCCCTGGCCACCAACACAACACCCACAACATTCAATCCGGTATCTTTATAAACTGACCCGTTTAAAAGCACATCAGTGAGTTTACCGTCCGCATGGCGAAACGTTAAGGGAGAATCGGTAATAAAACCTTTTGCAAAGACCTGTTCGTACACTTCCTGAGCTTTTACCGGCTCGGTAAAGTAATCGAAGAAGTTACTTCCTTTAAGTTTTTCAACTTCCAAACCTGTTATGTTTACCGTTGCCTGGTTCATGTCAGTAATCTTGCCTTCAATATTAATCGCAACCAATGGGTCAAGACTGGCTTCAATCAGACTGCGCGAATATTCCGACATCAGTTTCAACTTGGCTTCTTCTATTTCCTGATTTTTCTGCAGCAGCATTTGATTGGCCTCTTTCAGTTCAAGGGTACGTTTCTGTACTTTTTGTTCCAGTTCTTTTTCAAGCAATTGATGATCTTGCAGGTTCTTGTCTTTTGCAATCACCTGTTCCGTAACATCAAAAAGCATATCTATTGCTCCGGTTGATTCTCCTGATAAACCAAACTCCAGTTGGGGATGGGACAACACTATGGAACGGCTGCCATCAGGACGTTCAATAATAACTTCTTCACTTGCTGTTTTAGTACGGCCTTCTTTAAGCACTTTGGCCATAAGGCTTTCCGCTAAAGCAAGCGCTGAACCATCGGTGTTAAACATTTTGAAAGCACCGCTCCACTTGTCTTTGCCTATTTCAGGAATCTGACCCCATAATTTTACTGCAGCATCGTTGTAAAAAGTTAAGATCCCCTGTACATCGCAGGAATAAACTGCAGCAGGTAATTCTTTTACAAGTAGCCTAAAATGTTCACTACTTTTCGTAATAATTCCCTGGGCTTTTTCTCTTTCTGTAATATCTTCAATGGAGAGCAAAATCAGTTTCTCGGGACTGTTTTTGTTTACTACTTCTCGGGCATTCAGGCGCATTACCCGCTCGCCAATAGAGGAGAAGGTATGCGCTACTTTAAAGTCATTAACAACTGCTTTTTCGGGAAGGAGCTTTTCTAGTAACATTCGTAATTCCGGGATATCCCATTGTCTGTTGCCAAGGTTATAAATCAAGATTCCTTCTGTTTCCTGTTCCGTTACTTTGAATGTTTTATAAAAAGCATTGTTAGCCGTTTTTATCCGTAGGTATCTATCCAGTACCAATAAGGGTTCGTGAATGTTTAATATTATAGCTTCGGAATAATCTCGGGAAACAGTTAATAGCTCATTGAGGGCAATCATTTCTTGATTTACCACCATGAGCTCTTCATTAGTGCTTTGCAGTTCTTCTTTGCCCGTCTCCAGTTCTTCATTCAAGCTCTGTAATTCTTCGCTGCTGCTCAGTAGTTCCTCGTTGGCACTTTGCAGTTCTTCATTAGCTGCTTCCTGATCTTCG
Source organism: Chitinophagaceae bacterium (assembly GCA_039935335.1). Taxonomy (GTDB): domain Bacteria; phylum Bacteroidota; class Bacteroidia; order Chitinophagales; family Chitinophagaceae; genus UBA1952. The sequence continues at coordinate 55 of JBDTKK010000455.1, read as the reverse complement.
GTGATACTGCACATGTCTTCCCTTGCCAGCGAAAGTTCGTTTTCTAATTGTGCAA
>JBDTKK010000454.1:0-3579 GCA_039935335.1 Chitinophagaceae bacterium | reverse complement strand
ACGTACAACTCATTGCAGTCTTTCAAACATCTGGGCAACATCAATGCCTCGATACGGTCATTAAGCGGAAATACTTTATCGTTTCCCACCCAATACCAGATTTTAAAGTCTCTTCTCAAATAGGATGCACGCCTTTCCCAGCCGTATTTTCAGATAGCACCAAATACACACCCGGTACACAACGTGATACTTTACTTTGGCAATTTGGAGATGGTTCTTCTACCGCAAGCCTGGCATCCAGCATCATGCATGTCTATGCAAAGGATGGTGTTTTTAATGTGAAATTGGTGGCCAAAGATTGGAATGGCTGTAAGGATTCCATCTTCAAACCGGCGTATGTACAATCGCGCAAGCCCAATGCTTTTTATCAGGTGAAATCGCTGAACGCCTGCATCGGACAACAAATCTTCTTTTCCAACTTGTCTGTAGGCAGCACAGGATTGTTTACTAATTGGTCTTTTGGCGATGGCGATACGGCGGCTACTTTCCACGGAACTCATGCCTACAAAGCTGTTGGTTCTTATACCGCCAGAATGGTGGTGTTCGATAGTACAGGTTGCAGTGATACCATGATTAAGGTAATTACGGTTACCAAACCCACCGCTGCCTTTTCCCTAAACGATACTTTGGCTATTTGTCCGCCGTTGATTGTCAAGTTTACTTCGACCTCCACCAATGCTGTAGCCTATACCTGGGATTTCAAGAACACTGGCTCTGCGGCTATCGCAAATCCTTCCAGTACCTTTTCTGCGCCGGGAGTTTATAATGTGCAACTCATAGTGACAGATGCTGCAGGCTGCACGGATACTGCTCGTCATAATGTTCGGGTTTTGGGCTATGCCGGAGCTTTCGATTATCCTATTAAATCAGGCTGCGTGCCACTCACCGTCAATTTTACCAGCAATATTGTTGGCATACCCACCATCACTTGGGATTTTGCAGATGGCACTACGGAAATAGGCGTTGGCTTCAGCGCCACACATACTTATCTCTATCCCGGAGTTTATGTTCCCAAACTCATTTTCTCTGATGGCGGTACGGGTTGTAAGGCTTCCAGCGTTGGCTTGGACACGATAAAAGTAGATGCCGTTATTGCAGGTTTTGAAGCACTTCCGCCCTGCGAGAAGACGCAAATTCAATTGATTGATACTTCTTTCAGCTATTTCTCTGCTATGAAAGCTTGGAAATGGAACTTTGGTAATTCCGGCGCGGCAACGGGAAATCCTGTAAACAGAACTTACGCCAATGCAGGAAAATATCCCGTTACGCTAATTGCCACCAATGCCCAAGGTTGTAGCGATACGCTTGCCGATTCTATTACCATTTATCCTTTACCTCTAGTTGTGGCCATGCCAGATACTTCCATTTGTGTGCCCGATGCGCTTTACCTAACGGTAGAAGGTGCAAAAACCTATTTTTGGCAGCCGCCAAACGATCTAAGTTGTACCAATTGCGCGAGCCCAAGAGCCAATCCCAATACCGCAATCAGCTATATAGTTACGGGAACGGATGCACACGGCTGCGCCAATAAAGACACGGTGAATATTGGTATGCAAACCAAAGCTACTTTCAAAACCAATGGCGATGGCACTATTTGTCTGGGAGATAAAATCCAACTCTTTGCTGCTGGCGCAACACTGTATGATTGGACTCCGCCCGAAAGTTTGGACAGTCCAAAATCCGCGCATCCGCTTGCCAGTCCTAAGGTGAATACTACCTATATCGTCACCGGGCGCGAAGGTTCTTGTTTGGCAGATACACACCTTGTTCATATCGTGGTTCGCCCACTGCCCACGGTTAATGCAGGTAGTGACGTGAAGGTGATTGCAGGGAAAACGACGATACTTCAAGCCAGCGGAAGCGGCATCTCTGGCGTATTATGGTCGGGCGATTCTTCGCTTTCCTGCTATACTTGTTTTGCGCCGGAAGCCAAGCCACGAAAGACTACAACTTACTACGTGAAAGCCTATAATGAATTTGGCTGTACGAGCACCGACAGCGTTACGGTTTTTGTGCTTTGCGATGGCAGTCAGTTGTTCATTCCCAATACCTTCTCCCCCAATGGAGATGGATATAATGATCGATTTTTCCCTCGCGGGGATGGTATTAAATTGATTACTTCGTTTAGGATTTATAGTCGCTGGGGAGAGTTGATGTATGAGCGCAAAAACATGGAAGTGAATGATGAAAGTGGGGGTTGGGATGGCATTCATAATGGGCGAATCCTTACTCCGGATGTGTTTGTGTATGTGATTGAAGCTAATTGTGAGAGTGGTGCGCCGTTGTTGTTTAAGGGGGATGTGACGTTGTTGAAATAGTTTTGGGGGATTAACCACTGAGGCACTAAGAGCACAGTAAGAGGCACTAAGGGTTGTTGGGGGAATTTTGATTGAGATAGAATGTTGGAAGAATGTTTTGTAGAATTGGGATGGAGGCGTACTTTCGGGCTTCTTTGTAGGATACAGGGTGGTGAGTGGATAACGGTGCGAAAACCAACATTGGCAAAATAAATCCTTTGACGAAGATTATGAAAAAGGCTCTCAAATATTTTCTACTAAGCCTCCTAATCTTAGTTGTGACTTTTTTGATTTATTTTTTCGCCATTAAGAGGTTAGATGCGAAAGTTTTGGAAGAAAGAGATTTTACTTCGCTACCCAAGGTAAATAAACCCTTTCTTGTTCCTTCTGCTTTTGTTAACAATGGGTCTTTTTACATAAAACTTGCGCTCAAGAGCGGCGATACGATTTTGGCTTTTGGTGACTCGGGCGGCGGACTTTGTATGATGCCCGAACCTTCTATTGAGCAATTACATCTTCAATCGAAAGTACACACCGGCTTAGTGAAGGGCGTTATGCCGATGTCTTATATTCTGTTTAGCGATTTGGTGGGGGATGATAATTTTCCACAGCCCAATCCGTTGCGCAGCTTTGTCATCCGCAATCCTTTTATACGGGTTTCAGCACCGTATTTTATTATTCCGCCGATGAATGATGAGGTGAAGTTGATAAGAAAGATAATGCCAGAAATGAGTGTGTTTTTAGGTCAGGGCTTTTTTATGAATAAAGCGTGGACAATAGACTATCCACAACAAAAGATTTGGGTAAATACTCCTCTTCAAGATGGGAAAATAAATAATCCTGAAGTTCAGAAGATAGGCTTGAAGAAGAACGCTAATGGGGAGACGATTTTTGGTCACGCAAGCATAAAAATTGAGATAGATGAAGAAGTAATCGATGTGTTATTTGATACTGGCGCGAGTATCATTTTGTCTGATGAAGGCAGAAAGGAATTACATACCCAAGCAAAGCTCATAGCAGGTTCATTTATAGCCGCATCTGTTTTCAATAAATGGCGAATTAAACATCCTGATTGGCGCTACTTTCCCAATGCAGAAAAGGGCGCAGATGTTATTGAAGTGCCTATTATTAAAATAGGAACACAAGAAGTAGGACCGGTATTATTTGCTAAACGTCGCGATGAAATGTGGTCTGTTGACATGATAGGTACAATGGATAAAGTAGTAAAAGGGGCAATCGGTGGTTCAGCATTAAAGTATTTATGCGTTACAATTGATTACAA
>JBDTKK010000453.1:0-2535 GCA_039935335.1 Chitinophagaceae bacterium | reverse complement strand
CTTTCGTTTACCAATAATTAAAGCACATCCAACGCCATATTCTCCGGCAGGAAATTTCTTATTGTAGCTCCCAGGAATGACCACGCTTCTTGCAGGAACGCGACCTGTAAAAGTGATCGGCTTTGGGCCGCTAACGTCAATAATTTTTGTGCTTTGCGTGAGCACCACATTCGCGCCCAGCACGGCTTCTGCCTCCACATGCACTCCTTCCACCACGATGCAGCGCGAGCCAATAAAACAACCATCTTCAACGATAACCGGTGCCGCTTGTAAGGGTTCTAACACACCCCCAATCCCTACGCCACCGCTTAGGTGAACGTTCTTTCCTATTTGCGCACAAGAACCAACAGTAGCCCAAGTATCCACCATCGTCCCTTCATCCACATACGCGCCAATATTGACGTAGGAAGGCATCAATACTACATTCCTTCCAAGAAATGCGCCGTACCGCGCAACTGCATGTGGCACAGCACGCACACCGATAGAGGCGTAATTTTTCTTGAGCAGCATTTTATCATAAAACTCAAAAGGTGGAAGATCCCAAGTTTGCATTTTTTGAATACCGAAATAGAGCAGGATACCTTGCTTCACCCATTCATTCACCACCCAGGATTTCCCGTCTTCTGAAGGTTGGGCAACACGGGTTTCCCCTTTATCCAATTGTTCAATAAGGGTACGAATAGCTTCGATGGTTTCGGGTTGTTGTAAAAGTTGCCTGTCGGAGAAAGCCGCGCTGATAGCGGATTGTAGCTGATGCGTCATAATCATAAAGAACACAAACTTACTACCAGAACCTTTCCTTGTTTAGATTCAAGAAATCTGTTGGCAAGGCTTTATCAAAACGATATTGATAGCTGAAGTAGATTGCGCCCATGAATAGAATCCTGGCGCTACTTTTTTTGGCTTCCTGCACCATTATTTCCTGTAAAAAATCCGATAATACTAACCGTTGTGCGGTAGTAACCGATACCGCAGCATCTGCTGAAGTAACTACTTTAAAAGCTTATCTTGATTCCAATAAAATCCAAGCGACTGCCGACAGCCGAGGCTTTTTTTATAATATTCTTGCTCCGGGCGATACTAGTATCCGGCCTGGCGCATGCTCCAATATCACCGTGACTTATACTGGAAGGCTAACAACAGGCATCCAATTCGATGCTAAAAACGGTATCGGAATTTTGCTGTCTAGTGTCATTACAGGTTGGAAAGAAGGTATTCCGCTCATCGGGAAAGGGGGAAGTATTATCCTGTATATCCCGCCCAGCCAAGGATACGGCAGCGTAGTACAAGGCACCATTCCTGCAAATAGTACACTTGTTTTTGCAATCGATTTGCTGGACGTCGATTAGCTCATTTAGATTTTTTTCGAACTCGAGAATAGTATCAACGCTTCGCTTCTTCTTTAAAATGCAGCATTAGAAACGCTGCATTTTCTGTTTTATCCATCCAGTTCTAGCCCTCTTTTAACTAAGACAGCAATTCCCAGGATTTTTTTTCTTTAAACGAACTTCTTCTTTTATTGTACTACATTCCTATAATGAGCAGGGTACAATTTTAGAAATAATATTTTTGGAAAAAGTTATTAAATTCAAAAAGTGCTTTGTAAGTTAGTCCCGAAAACTAGTTGGGGGAGCTGACATATACCTTGTCGCCCTTCAATACTTATTAACAGTAGGCGGTAGTGTTTCGGTCGCTTTAAAAAAGACCCGCGAGCTATGATTGACCTGACCCTTAAGTTCCTTGCAGATGAGATAAACCAATATCTCCTGCAACAACCGAACCTCGTCATCGGCGATTTGAGCCTTGTGATGGGGAATACCTCCCGCATTTTTGATACGGACACCTCCGCTGTAGAAGTTTCCATGGCCAATCGTGCGGTCATTTCTTTGGTCAATGTAGAAGAAGACCGACTAAGCAGACAGCAAGAACTTGTTACGAAAAATGCAGGTCTGGGAATTACTTACCAACAGCCTCCAGTTTTTTTAAATCTTTCTGTACTGTTTGTCATGAATCTCAAAAGCCAGGAAGCATCGCTTCGTTGGCTTTCGGCAATCATTCGCTTTTTCCAGTTTCAACCCGTTTTCACGCCACTTTCTCATCCTGCCCTTAATTCAGGAATTGAAAAATTGACTGTCGAAATGCAGACCTTAAGTTTTGAACAAAGCAACCAACTCTGGAGCATGCTTGGCGGCAAATACTTGCCAAGCGTATTGTACAAAGTCCGGCAGATTTCAGTTGATGAAAATGCCATCCTTGGCGGCGGTGGATTTATTCGCAGCATCACTATTAATGACAAAGGAAAGCAACCGGTATCATGACGACTTCCTATGCCATATTAGCAACTATTGCGCTGCAGCATGAATACTATGCCGACGGGCGTTGTCCGGATTTCGACATCACGCCAACAGCCGCTACAGCAAAGGCTATGAAGGGTGCACGTATCCTTACTAAGATGCTTGGAAACACCTTGGTTTTGTTGGTAAAAGTGGATGATGCCGGAGTCGTTTTAGTAGATATTCCTACTAATTTAAGGAT
>JBDTKK010000452.1:0-21167 GCA_039935335.1 Chitinophagaceae bacterium | reverse complement strand
TGCTTGAGATTAAGTATTTCTTTCCAAGTGCACATGAGGAAGCGCTGGCGCAATCTTCGGGGTCATTACCAGAAAGCGATTTCAAGGAAGAACCTTGGAGTGCCGAGCTGTTTCCGTTGATGCCGTAGGTTGGTATTCCGTCAATGGTGATTGTGATGTTTTTTGTAAAGGCTGTGTTGGGTGCTGAAAAAGTTTTGGGATCTGCCGTTGGAGTTTGTTCGATTCCGAAATTCACCGAAGTTTTACTTGCGGTAACCAGCCCTAAAATATTGCGTGGATTCAAAGTACCCATAGCATAAGTAGTAATGATGCCATTATTGTTGGTGCTTACACCGACGTAACGTGGCGCAAGTTTTGGCGTAACAGTGTTCAAATTCGCACCATTTTGAGGCAGCGCGGCACTTGAAACTATCCTTACTTCATAACTATTATTGGCAGGAACATTGGAGAAGGAATAAGTGCCATCAGATCCAACTGGGTTTACAGCATAGATGGTGGAATCACCGGAATAGGTGTTGCTAGACTGTACCAAAATAGCATAAAGCACTTCCCCTGAACCTGCGGCATTTGTAAAAGGTTCGGAGCCATTTTTAGTACCGCTGCCATCGGCATCATTCCATACATTTCCACTTACAAGAATTGGTGAAGCCTGTGCTATAAAATTCAGGGTAATACCGCTAGGCGTTCCATCATTGCTTACTGCAAGACCGTTGTCTTTTGCTGTGAATGGAATCACAACAGTTGTATTTCCGTCGGCGCTAGGGTCAACAGCAACTGTCGCTACGTCGGCATAGGCTAAGGATACCGAGCCAGCCCATGGCTTGCAGCTTGCTTGAGGTGGGCATTGACCGCCTACTGGATTTGAATAATAGTCAGAGCCAATTTTCAGGTAGTTTGCACCTGTAGGGAAGGAGGTTATCTTGATGGAATCAATAGTACCATCGACATCGCTTGCACCAAATGCGCCAGTAGGAGCAGCATAAACATTAAAGCCTCCGGGGTTTGGAATATTACTGTAGGTAGAGCTAACGGTTGTTGGAGGTATTTGAATTCCAAAATTGGCATTAGTTACCTCTAAAGTTCCAAGAGTTACTCTTAGCTTTCCGTCAATCAACTGGTCATTTCCAGCACCTGCACCCAGATTTTCTCCGGTGCTGATGTAGCCACCATTAGGATAAGATGGCGTAGTCAATGTTGTACCCGGAGTGGAAGTATTGCTAATGAAGATATTATAGCTACCTGTATCTATGCTGCCAAATGTATAAGCGCCACCTGCAAGAATTGGCGTTGTCTTCATTACAGCATTTGTAGTTGGGTTCACTAAAACAGCATATGCACTAGCTGCGGCAAACTGACCATTGGGGCCATTTGCATTTACCGTATTGTCTGAAAGGCCATTAGCATCATGCCAGATATTTCCACTGATTTTGCCGCAATTGATTGTTGCCGTAAAAACTGCATTAGGACTTTCGTACGCGGCATTTCGGGCATTTACAATGAAGGCACGAATGCCGTTAGTACGGGTCGAAGAAGTGTTTTGATATTGGAATGCATCTAATAACGCTTCTATATTCGCCGTTACAAATGAGCCTGCATTTCTAGTAAAAACCAGAGTTCGATAACCGGCTGTAACAGAACCTGATACGGAATAAACGACACCGCCCAAGGTCAAATTAGATACAGAAGGGTTAGCATTCAGCGCAATTGATCCGCCAAGTGTTGCACCATTAACCAATAATTTTTCATTAGCTCCATCTAAAATAGAAGCTGTTGCGTATTTAAGGCTCAATTGGGTAAAGTTGCTTACCGAAGATGAATGCACGTTGGTCTGGTTTGAACCACCAGTAAAATTTAACGGTGCAGAACAGGCACTACCGGCATTATTTACACCAGGAATAGTAGTGTCTAAATCTATAGCTGGAGCAGCATCTTTTACGGCTGTGGAAAAGGCAACGGAACCAGTGCTAAAATCCACAAAGAAGTAGGCTAATCCATTTGTCCCCGTGCCACCTGCGTCTGCACCCACATTAAGCGAAAAGTCGCTCATGCTGTTATAAGTGAGGCGCAAGCGCGTTTTGCTATCGGTAACACTAATGGTATTTGTACTCGTATTGGATCTGAATTTGGTTAGGCCTGTTGTGGCATTATAGGTAGCTACAATATTCGTCGGGTTACCCAATTCTGAGGTATCAAAGCCGTCAAACTCATTGTATTGATTAGAGTTTGTCGAACCGTTTCCATCGATGTCATAGGTATTGACCCGTACATTTTGTAGGATTACCGATGTTCCAGGATTTGCACTGTTTACATAGCTATTCCCAAGAATGAAATGGAATTTAAAAATGACGCTGCCCGCAGCAGAAAAGTTCAACTGAGGTGAAAAGAACTGTGAAAGATTATCTGTATAATATGTTCCTGAGGTTGCTTCCTGATCATAAGCGTCAAAAGAACTAACATTGGTAAGGCTATAAGTGGTTACAATGCAATCAATTGCCTGCCCGGAAATAGTAATCACCTTTTTGTAAAGGACGCTGTCCCCTTGGTGAGTACCGTTTCCTTTAAGATTTGTCACAGTAGTCGAGGAATTTACAAAACTGAGTGTGTTATACCCAACATTAAAATACGGAGAGGTTATCTGAATGCTAATTGTACCGGTTGTGCTACCAAATGAGTTGGTTGCCGTCACGGTGTAAATCGTCGTAAGGCTCGTTGTGGTGGGTACACCTGATATTACTCCTGTATTTACGTTAAATGAAATACCTCCAGGCAGGCTTGGAGTAATGGAATAGCTGGATACAGAGCCAGACACCGTTGGGGAGTAGAAAACACTGCCCGAGCCAATAGAGACTACATTGGGGGTGGGGTACTGGAGTGAGGTAGGAGCTTGAGCGTTACTGGTGTAGGTGAGTAGTAATAGAATTGGTACAAAAAACCAATTTGCGACAAATGCGCGGATAGAAAATTGTTTCTGAATTGCAGGGCTTAAATGTTTCATGGCGAGGAGGTTTTGTTACTTGGTTGTTAATCAGCAAAAATCGTCCACGCACACGCAAATCCTATGCCGAATTTGAAAAGCTTTTGTTAAAGCACGAAATAGCCCATTTTATGTACACTACAAAAGTCGTATTATATCATTAATAAATTCTTACCAGTGAACCGTAAAATACGTTTGCATCCACGGTGTTTTGATGATGTTCATGCCCCAAGGCAAGCGGTCGAGCAGCATGTCTATGCTTTCTTTCTGAACGGTTAAAGTCCAGCGTTCATTCCTGATCTCCAATATCCCTTCGCGTTGTAGAAAGCTTTGTCTAAGGCCATCAGGGCTTGTGTTTTTGAGGATAGACCAATGTTCAATCACAGATTGCAGCAAAGTTTCGCACTGTTCTCTTACTTGAGTGCTCAATTCTTTTGCATTTTCAATGCTTTTTGAAAGAGGTAGTCCAAGGAAGATTTTTTCCAGTACAGCTTCACTTTCATCAAAATGCTCCTTTCCAAAAACCAAGTACCGAAAAATCGCAATTGCTTTAGGGAATTCCGCGTTTGGTTCAACCAAATCCAACTCTAAATTCTTAAATAATTGAGGTAGAAATGGTGCTAAAATCACAAGGCCGGAATTGTGTATTAAAATGCGAGAACCCTCGTCAATCTTATCGGCATCTTTCAAGCTTTGGCTCTGCTTACTTTCATCAATTTCAGTGCTTTTATCCAGTGGCTTTTCGCCAACTTTATGAGCATCGGTTAAGGGTTCTTTCTCTTTGGAAGATACTCGCCTTTTATTCTTTGCTTCTAAAAGCTCAGTTTCTGCTGCAAATATTGTCAACAAAGCCTTTCGGGATCTGTCGTCTTGAATTTTTTCAATGAATTTATTGGAGTTGGGAAGGTATATTTTTTGAATTTCTTTTCGGAGAACTTCCCCAAATTGTAGTGCCCTTTCAGCTTCCGTTGAGACATTTCGTTGCGCCGCTGAATACTTTATTATCGCAACTCGAAACGTCTCTTCAAGCAGCACATTCTTGCCAAAATTATCTTCCAAAATTCCTATCAATCGTACCCAAAAATTCCAATCCTTTTTAGTAAAAATCTTTGATACCAAAAGAAGTATTTTCAAGGAATCTCTAGATAGCATTTTTAACAGACGGGCGCGGGCATTCTCTTCTTTTGTTGCCTCAAGGATTTCAGAGAAGTCGGGTAAATCTTTTGAATTCCCAAGTGTAAGTTCTAATGCTTGCTGCAGCTCCTTTTGATTTTTGTAGATGCTCCAAATCGGCAAATATCCTTTTTGCAGAAAGTACTTCCATGCTTGGACGAAATCATGTTCAACTGTATTTCGCTTTTTCTCACAATTCTCCAGTTTTTCCCGCAAAAACCCTTCAGCTTTTTTCAGGATTTCTGACTTTAGCATTTCCAGCGAAAGCCCATTCTCTTCTACTTCGAAATCGAGCTCCAGTTTTGGAATTCTCGTCACCGTTTTCGCGTCGTCAATTTCATCTAAAAGCCGCTCCAGAAGCTTCGGGAACTCATTTCTGGAAAGTTCAGCCATAAGCGCCTGAAGCTGTAAGCTATCCTGCAAACCGGCATAGCGCACCTGTATGTTTTGTCGTCCTATCTTATGCGCTTGCTTTGAAATCATTTGCCGTATCCGAGTAGGGTTTTATTGATGTCGCCTAATATATTTAGGTAGTTCTTTTTCGTGCTTGCTTCTCCATTTGCATTCATTTGGCTACCTGCTATACCAACATCTGTTTGAAGACTTTGAATTTGCTGTAAACTAGCGGTATCAGAGCCTTTCACAAAGTTTGCCCAGCCGCCCAGCATTTCAGAAAGTTGTTTGAACACCGTGATGAGCATCACTGGGTTTTTGTCGTTGTCCATGTCGAAATCTTGGATGCATTCGATGTACATCGCCAAATCGGTTAGAATCTTAAACATCGCCAAGGCAACCGTAGATACCTCGCCTCTTAAAATAAGGTCATTGAGTAATTGAAACCAGTTCGCAAGGGCTTCTGCTACGCCGAATTCCTTAAAGAAATCGAGCTGTTTGTTCTTTCCTGCCGTAGCAAACTGCGCGAGTTTGTTGAAGAATCCATCAACATCTTTGAAAGCTGAAAACTGAACTCTAAAACTCTTGTATTGCGCCGGGTTTATGCTTTCGAGTTTGCTATAAGCAGCTAAGAAATTATTAACTGTGCCACAATCCTTTAGAGGCGGTCCATCAACAATGATATTGAAGGTTTGGCTGGAAGAAGCCTTGCAAGGGCCGTTTGTAAGAGCCAATATTACAGTGTATTGACCACCCTTTTTGTAGTTGTGCGTAGGACTGAAGTCGGTAGAGGTTTCACCATCGCCAAAATCCCAAGTTGTTGCCGGCTGAAATGCAGCGTTTGGAGTGAATATCCTGGCTAAAGGCAGGCTGGCCGCGGGTCTCACGCTGAAGCTTGCTTCAGGAGTTTGGAAGACGGTTGCGTGAATCTGAGCTGATTGCGTTCCAAGTGTATAGCCAATCAAGATGTCTTTCTTGTCTTGTTTTGTATCAAACTTTACAGCACCTGGCGTGAATATTCCGCCGCCAATTGCGCCTGAAACACCTTCTCCGGAGAATTGGCCTCCCGCAGGTGAAGCTGCAATTTGATAAGCGCCTTTATCAAGCGAGCAAAAGGTATCCGGCTTGATGCTAAGAGAAACCTGAATAATCGTCACAGTTTGAGAACTGCTTACAACGCATGAGCCATTGGTCACAGTCAGCGTCACCACATAGCTGCCAGGTTGCTTGTATTGATGCACGGGATTTGTTTCGACAGAAGTTGCTAAATCGCCAAAATCCCAGAGGTAGGTGGCCGTAAACTTATTACTGGTACTGAAGGATTTTATGGTCGCACCTGTTGGTACATCGGTCGCAGAAAATGCAGCCGAAGGCTTGTTGAAAACCGTCACTGTTAGCCCAACCGTTTGGTTGTCCATTATGTAGGAAATATTCACCTTCTTTTCTGCGGAAGCTGCGCCAATAGCTACTTTCGATGGGGCAAATGAAAGTCCGCCACCATCCGAAACTGTACCTTCACCAGTCAATTTTCCTCCTAATGGCGACACAGAAATTGGATACAATTTTTCATCCCCATTACAGAATTCTTTACCGTCAAGATTGATACTCGCCTTTGCTACATTAATCGTCTTATTGACGCTATCAGCACAAATACTATTACTTACGGCTAGTGTCACTGTGTAAGTGCCATCTTCCTGAAATAGATGAGAAGGATTATCGCCTTTTGCAGTCACGCCATCTCCAAAATCCCATTGGGCATCGCTACCGTTTTTACTAAGGTTATTAAAGATGAAAAGGTTGTAAGCAGAGCCCGGAATTATTTCGAAATCGGCAATCGGCTTTGCAAATACAATTACGCTTTGAGTAGCATTTTGCCCATCATTGGTTGCCGTCAGGATAATGGTTTTATTCAAGCCATCACCAAGGCTTACGTTGCTTGGATTGAATATAAAATTGGCATCAGTAGCTTTCACGCCTTCGCCTGAAACTGTAGTAGTGGCTGGCGTTACCGCAATCGGGTAGGCGGTATTGTCTCCGGTACAAAACTGGGTTTGTTTGAGCGAAATTGTTGGCGATACTGGGTCTGGTTCTGTTGTTTCATTTACAACAAAATACACTGGAGGACAATCTGAGCAACACATGTAAGGCAGGAAGAAATCGGCAATTACGATTTTATCTGGTAGCTCAGCGGTAAGCTTATCTAAGTCGTTTTGTAGTATAGGAGTTTTGAAGAAGAGTTTATCAATTATACCATACTGTTTTTTAGTGAGCTGTGCAGATAGCTTCTTGAGGTCAAGGGTCTTGCTGCTGCTAATGAAGGGCGACTGTATTCCTTTATAAGGCAATCCCTCGCTGCTTGCTTTTGCTTCGAGTATGATTCTCTCCCGAGCTTCCTTTATGACATTGCTTGTATCCGCCGATGGCTTTTGGGAGTCATTCGGGTCTGCAACCACAGTTCCCCTTGCGTCTTTAAGAACGTCACCTTTTTCACCAGCGGTTTCTATATTTCTCTCTCTTAATATCTGCAGCGTATCTTTTTGTTGTTTAAAGCCTATTACATCTTCTGTCATTTCGACTGGGATGCTTTGTCTTTCTCTTGAAAAAATATCCTTATTGGAGTTCTTCGCCCTGGCCCTTTCATGATAAACTAGGATGAAAGTACCGCCCATAGGCACTCCTGCCTTGTGTTGTATGCCTGGGTGCATTTTGGTGTAATACCCCAATTTCTGCAACATCGCTAGGTAAACCCAACGAGTTTTGTAATCATTGTATAAGGCTGAAAACTGCGCATCCTTACATGCATAGATTAAGGAATCAAGGTGATCTATTGCATCCTCGATTTCTGAGACGTTAGGCAATTCATTCGATCCATCTGGTGCTGTCGAGTCACCCTGAGAGGATTGTCCATACTCTTTCAAAATTTGCGCAACCGTTATTAGATCAGTATATCTACGGACGAAGGCCACAATATCAAAGGATACCAGCGACTTTGGCAATATCTCTGATACTTTCTCAATGTAGTAGAGTAAAGCATTTAAGAGATTTTGAGGTGAGTCTATTTTAGTATTAAGACTAGCTCCGAGCTGCTTCAGAGACTGTTGGCGGATGTTTTTACGAAGCCCTGCGTTCAGAATTTGATCTGGCTTTAAATAGTTGGCAGTTGCTACGCTACGCCAAAATTGTTCGAACAAGTCTCCGGCAGAATCGATTTTATACCTAAAATCGGCATCGCAGCTTTTTAGAAGTGGTACTCTGGGAGTTTGGTCTTGCGGATTTTCACTGGCATTGTCAAGACTATAGAAGTATTTCATCTCCTTGCAGAGCTTACAAAGGAGCTCCTGCGCCTGAGTATCGTAAAGTGCTTCGAGGTCTTGAAAATGACAGTTCATGGCCATGTCTGTTTGCACACTTCCAGTAAGACCTGTGTTGTTGTTGCTGCTGGCAATGCTTGCCATCTGCTCTCTAAGTGTAATGACGTCGGCACTCAGTGCTATCGTATCAAAAGGCAATCTTTTACTGTCACGGATTTTATTGATGCTTGCTAAGGCCTCGACATAGCTATGCCCAACGTGCCCTTCGATGCGCAAAAAGTTGTATGGTTCCAAATCATAATCGAGTGGATTGAGCACATAATCATTCTTGTTTGCCCAAGAGGCGGCTTGATACGAAAGGTTCCGAGATGCAGCACCAGCAAAGCTTAGCTCATAATTCCAATATTGAAAAAGCTTGTCGACACCCGCTGCAGCGTCGTAGTAGAACGGGATGGATTTTTTGGAAAGAGGAACATCTCCATACTTGCTTGGCGTGATACGAATCGGTACACTGTTGCCACTTCTTCTCAAGGCAGCAACATTTTTCAAGTCAATAAATGAAGACGAAAAAGCTCGTGCATTTTGCACCTCAAATTTATTTAAAAGCAACACCACTCTCTTGAATAGTACACGAAGTTTCGTGACCTTGCTACCATGGCAGCAGACGGCTGGAGACGGGATGAAATATTGCCGAAAGTCGCTCTTGATATCAGCAATAGTAGTGGCGGCAATGCCCAATAGAAGATGCCTTGGGAAAGCGTTTTCGTCTGGGCAGCAAAGACTCATCAGCTCCATCCCTCCATACCGTAGTTCCTCGTAGGCATAGATAATGTCGCTGAAGAGATCGTAGTAATACTGCATGTACAACAACTGTACTGTTGTAAGGCTTCCATCATTTATGAAGGCAAAATCTTCAAGAATACTGACAAAAGGATTGGAAGAGTACATATCCTTTACGAGTGGCGAAATGCGTGCATAAGCTTGCGAAAGCTGCGCCTGTAGCTGGCTTAGGAAGCCGGTACTCAACACTTTTTGAAACCCTGCAAACACGTCACCTGCATCATTAATGTCTGCCGCTGGCAAATGATGTCGTGGCATTTTTATCTCGGGTAGCCCAGCCCAGCTTGTACTAAAGGAACTGCCACCTGTAAGTCCACCATTGAGGTATGCCGCTGCTTTCTTATCCACGATAAGTGGGCGAATAGTGAGCGTAGTATTTTTCCCTTTATCGTCGCAACTTTCCGGGTCGCAATTCTTCGCTTCCAGCTCAAGCAATTCTACGAAAAGGAGTACCACCTTGTCTTTCAGATAATCGGAACTAAGCTTTGTAATCCCTTCTTCAGAGGCATTACTCTTCAATTCGTCTATGTCAAAACGTTGCTTTCCGGCTGCATAAAATGGCGAATAGACAAGCTCTTTCGCAGCATCATAGGCTTTGTAATTCTCGAAAGTTGCATCGTCCCAGCGAACCAAATATCCTTCTGAGGTAATGCCGCAGCCCTTAGTGATGGTGATACTTGTGCCTATCGGATTGACAACCAGCTCTAGGCCGCAGACAATACCAATCCCTATCAAGTTGGTTCGCGTGCCGCGTTCCTGTTCGTCTAAGTAGAAAAACAGGTCGTTGAGATTCTTTGCCGTAAGCAATTGGTCTGCAACAAAGTTTGGATAGCTTATGGGGAGTTCAGGAAGCATAGTCTAGCGTTTTATAAGGGTTACTTTATCCTAATCGTGTTTCTTTATTTTTTGAAGAATTTCTTGGTTACACTACAGTTTGGTTGAGGAATACTCGGTTTTCATCATTGCCGTCAACACAGTCGTGGAGGGACGCAGGCGGGTAGTCGCTTTTTAGATTATTGAACACTTCAAGCAAATCCTTCAAACGCAGGCTAAGCGCGGCTTTGTCAAGCACGTCCTTCGCCCATTCCGCGAGATAAGCACAATATTTTTGCTCCATTTCTATCAACTGGTCTGTACTGACCCAACAAATTTTCAGGCCGAGGTGTGCAGGGATTTCGAAGCGAATTGCACGCTCGGCATACCTCCTAAACTCAATTTTCGAATTGGTTATTCCGCTTTCGCCATTCATCACTAAAGTCATCCTGAAAGAATAAGGGTCGTCTTTCAAACAGAGTTCAGCACAATCTGGGCCGATGCAGATGGGAAGTAAAGTATCCCCATCGGGCGCAAAGCTGCTACCAGGGCGATTGTGCGGACGCAGAAGGAGATGTTCCACTACCAAAACTTTTTCCCCGTAAACGAGTTCCTTCCCAAAATTTATCAGATAATCCCTCGCGGCTTCGGCATCTGTTTTTTTACTGAACGGCTGTTTTCTTGTTGCGATAATTTCCCCTGTAGGATTAGTCAAATTCAGCACCCATTGCTTGCTTTTTTTGATGTCCCAGCGATTGACATCGGTCATGTATTTCTCGACTTCACCGATTTCGACAAATGCTTTTGCTCTGGCTTTTTCTAAATCAACATCAAAATATCTGGTGCTGCTGCTCAGCAATATTTTGCCATTATAATCCCGGATGCGCCAGCGCTGTTCTGCAGTGATGCCATCATTGTCGTGTTCTTCATATAATTCCCAACGACTATTAATTCCCTGAAAGCCCAATATCCGCGCTATTCTTTCTGCAATTCCGGCAACGTTATCGGAGGCACACACCTCGCTCGAGACCTTCGCATTGAAAGATTTTGCCCGATTCCTCGTCATTTCGGGGATTGCGTTTACAAAGGAAATCTTATCGTCAATCAACTCGAGTGCAGTATTCTGTTCGTTGTTTGAATAGGCATAAAGCATTAGCGTATAGTCCGTGAATTGCTCTGCAAAACGAGCAAGTAGTTGGTCTAAGAATCGATTACGCCTATCCGCAAACTGGCTCGTGTTTTCTACCAATTTTTGGAGCGCACTTTGGCTAAAACTGCTTCCATCAATGTCTATGTAGATTTCGTCCAAACCCGCGATGTCAGAGCCTTTCAGCAAACTCGTAAAGTAGGTTTGCTTCACCGTTTCATCTAGTGCAAACAGATCTTTTGCATGGCTAAGCGTTGCCAAATAATCGACCAAAATTTGTTCGAAGAACAGCAGATATGCCTTCAGTTGCTTAGCGTTTGCTTTGCGCGAATCACTTGCCTGCAACGGGAGTCCATATTGCCCCACACCATAAGTCTGAGGCAATTCATAAAGAACAGGTTCGTAACTGCCAAGCTCTATAAATGCTCCTGTGGGCACCTCCAAATCTAGTTCGGCAAGCGGATAATTAGGTTGTGCATTTTCACCTCGAATCACTTGCAGCGTATCGCTCAATTCCAATTGATTCGGCAGAAACGGAAGTCCATTTTTAAAGACCAGAAATTTACTCGCTTCGATATATAATCTAGGTTGGCTTCCTGTGGGTACATCATATACCCAGCTCTCTGAAGGCTGCCGGTTTCCTTCTTTGTCAAAAGGCGAAAACACAAAGTTGCGAATAGCTAAAACTCCGGGAATGTCCATCAACAAATTGAGTACATCGGAGCTGTGTAATTCAGTCTTTAAGCCAGTTTCAGCGATTTGGTCATTATCAATAAACCCATTGGAGAGCTGCGGGCCGTTGAAGATTTCGTCGGTTGTTTTTCCAGCATCCAACAGTTCCTTGAGCGACCAAAATTTTATATCAGGGCTCATGTACTGCGAAATCAAATAATAAGCTTGCGCAACAACGCTTTCAATATCCACGTCTGGAGCAACGTCCATATCTGCACAAACTGCTACATCCTGCACGGGAACACTCGAGATTCGACAATAGTCTTCACATAAGTTGCGATGCTCATTGAGTGCGGCTCTCGTGGCTTTCATCACCGCATCGGCCTTTTGAATTCTTACTAAGAATAATGCTGCGATTCCTCCGCTCGTTGCATCTGCAATTGGAGTCGCTAAATCCGCCAGCAGCAAGGCTTTGCGGTCAGCATCGCTTTGAAACCAAACTAGTAGAGGTTGGTCGGCTAATGTGATAGTCTGGACAAAAGCAACGTCGCTTGCATCTGGCCAAAAAGATATTTCTAGTGTTACATAGAGTGGCTTACGCAAAGCACTACCAAGGTCTTTTTGCTGGATGTTTTGATTGTCGTTTTTGTTTCCGGAAATGAACAAAACATTTACTGAATTCACTTTGCTTTTTGGGTTTCTGAAGCCTTTGAATTTTAAAGGTGCGTCTTCAATATCCTGCCAAGTCGGTAGTCGAAGCTCAAGACTAGCATTGGCAAATTGTTGAACCAATCCGGAGCCAATTGGATAGCTGAAATTGTACTTGATTCTACCGCTGTTCAGGTCGCCAATATCATCTACATCTTCAAACTCTACCTGCACATCATAAAGTCCCTTGATAATGACAGGATGCTCTGTAGGCGCGTATTGCAGAATGCTTTTTTTGCAATTAGAATATAAGAAAAGGTCTTCGCAAGGGCATTTCCTACAAGAAAGCCAGGCATTTTTTACCCCGTTAATATCTACCAGAAACTTGCGATAATCGAGCGTTGTCCAAGGGGAAATGGTAAGTATTTCACGGGCAGTAAAGAAGCCTTGCCTAGCAGGGTTTGGTGTAATGTTCGGCTGCTCTGCCAGCAAGTCTTCAATCTTGAAATTCGCTCGGAAACTTAGGTCGCTCAAAGCATAGCAAAGCGCTTCCATGATGGTGATACCGGGGTCGTGGATATTGAAGTCTGTCCATAAGTCACTGCCGAGTTGCTCGAGGTGTTGCAGGGCTGTCCGGCGCAGCAATCCATAATCCATACCTGGGGGCATGGTAGGATTTTTCTGTATTGTAATGTTGGCAGCCATTGTGTTTTCGTGTTAGGGTTCTAAATCTCGTTTCAGTCTATAGCGTGTTCTTTTCTTGGATCTTCCCTTGCATATCAATGCACACTTCATCAGTGTTTACGACGGGTGCATCTGGTATTTGGATGATGTTGTGTTTTAAGGCCGGTACACTCACCAAAATCGCCATGGCGTTAGTCGCCGTTATCTCATCGGTATCGGTTACTGAGTTTGGATTTGTATCGGTTCGATGGTACATTTTTACTTCGGTAATGAAGTCCACGTAAGGTCTTTCTTCAATGAAATTTATGAGTACTGACTTCACTACTTTTCCGCCAAACTGTGCCATTGCAACTGCGCCAAATGCCCAAGGGGTAAGGAATGCAGTGATTTCTTCCTGCAAGGTCTTTTTGTAAAAGGTAAAATCATCGTAGCCCGGCATGAGCTTCAATTTGAAGTCCATTGCTACCTCTTCAAAAAGCGGATGAACAACGTGAGTTTGGACATGGCATGACACTCGAGCTCTTAGAAAATCGTCAATTTCCTGTAGCGTGCTTTCGTTAGTATAAGGTCTTAGAGGATTGGTCGTTTCAATGTTTTCAAGAGCAGGAATCGTGATTATAGTGACATGGCCCGGGGCAACTTCATTGTACTTTTTAGTCCCATTGCTGAGTTGTTCGTAGGATGTATGCGACAAACATTTTACTCGATTCAATTTTGGAAAAGCTTCGAGAATAAGATGCTCGTAATCCCAAATATTGACTGCACGGTCTTTGTGGCGAAGGCGCTCGCTCACACGCATGTAATAGTGGCTTGGATTTTCAGTTGGCCTACCTCCAAATGAAGCGTAAGTCTGTGAGATTTTCTTGATTGCAGGAACATTGATTTTTAGCTTTGATATTGTTCCGGCAGGCAAGGGAAGATTCAGGAAATCAGGCGCGTTATTGTTGTTTGTAAATTGAACAATTGCCGCTTGAGCATCAACCGTCAAAAGCTTACAAACAGCCATGGTCGCACTGTTCACGGAAGCACGCAACCACAAATACCCTAGAGGAAGCATGGTGTTATCCGTTGATGCATCTTCTGGAATCGTAAAGGAAATTATGCCAGTTTGGATGAGTTGTGCCGTCCCATCGCTGATGGTTTGCGGGTCAAAATCTCGCCATTGATTTTTGCTCAAATAACTCCAATGCACATGGTCTTCCGGCTTTACAGTTAATGGGTCTGTAGTGCCTTCCATCACGCCAAAAAGTATGTTGACGGCTTGGTCAGCGGCAAGCTTTGTGAGGCCAATGTAGAATTCTCCGCTGTCTAATTTGTCTTCCTCCCCCAGGCCATGTGCAAACTGTGGCATCAACATTATTGCTGTGTTAGGGCTTAATACTTGATGTTGTTCAGCCTCTCCAAAAGGGTAGAGATGGTAGAATTCTATGGCTCTCGCTTCGAATTCTGTTTCGCTAATCGAAGAAAGGTTTTCGGTAATCGTGCTCGAATAATGTAGTGAAATACTTGAAAGCTTTGGTACGTACGGCGGTATTCCAGGGGGAGTTGCGGCCGTCTTTGTAGCTATCTTAATCTGGTATTTCGTTAGCGCACTTTGGTAGTCGTCATAGCCGAAACCAGCTTCCAAAACCAGTCTTACAAATCCTGCTGAACTCCGCACGGAGAGCGGACCGTAGGCCGCTTGATATTCTAGGAATGAGCTTGTTGGTGGCGCAAGGAATGAATTTGGAAAAGTGTTTTCATCATACAAAATGTCTGAGCTTTTGGAAATTGTCCTTCCCTTACTTCTTCCAAAAAATTTCTTCTCTATCCAAATATCTTGTGCTGTTGCTAGGCTTTGCCAAGCTCCTTTGCTCAAAGCTTCGACAGTTACGTTTGGTGTTTTATCTCCCTCGATTCCTCCTTTGTCGTAATCAACTTTGCTAGCCAAAGGCAAGTTCATCCAATCAAACTTTAATTCGAAAGTTGCTCCTGGCTTTTTGAAGAATTCTTCATTTCCTATAATAAAGGACGAACCCTTTTTAGGAGATAGGCCAAAGGGTTGAAAGGGTTTAGCTGGGTCAATTGCACCGAGTTCATTTGACAAAAGAAGTTGCTTCGCTCCAGTCTTGGAAGCCGCGCCAGTAGTACTATCGACACCTACAAATACTGATAAGGAAACGTCTTTCAATTCCAAATACTTGAGCGGGTCATACTCATAAATGCTGGTATCATCATTGTTTAAAACGAGCTTCAGTACTGGTACATCTACTGTAAATGTTCCGCCATGAACTTTGGTACTGTACGGCGTAATTGCAGGCGCATTTCCATCTAACACTATCTTCAAAATGATCGCATCCTTCACGTCGCCACCCAATGTTTCTACGGTGCTGGTTACACTTACTGGTAACCACTTTTTTGCGGTGGTCAAGTAGCCATCAAAATGCAAAGTCGCTGGTAGCGTACTTGAAAATGGCTTGAGCTGAAGCTTTACTTGAATCTCTCTGTCACCCTCTGCCAATGCTAAGTATGATGAAGCCAAAGCAAAGCCCACAGCAGCTTTCGGGATATTTATGGAGGAGAGATTGCCGTCTTGAAATGTCTTATTGACGAAGGGTTGCCATTCCTTTTTTTCTGTTTTTAATGCAGCTCCTAAACCGTCTGCACTATTGATAAATGGCGCAGCAAATAGACGTCCTTCATTGTTTACCGAGCCAATATCGTCGATTGGCGGCTGGCCATTTATTCCAGTTGTTGCACCTCTATACACAGACATCAATTTCGCCACTTGCGCTTGGTTAAAACTGGTGTCTTTTGTCAGGGAATAAGATACTTCCTGACCTAAACTGTCCTTTCCTGCTTTGAAAAGTGTGCCTTTTGGTAATGCAAAGTCAGAGAAGCTTTTCGCCAACTCAACTGTGAGGAATGCACTATTCGCTTCTGCGATGTTTGGCGAAAGCAGCAAAACATCCTGATAGTAGAAGTCCAAATGACGTTGCGTAAACGTGTTCAATTCATCCTGCGCAAGCTTATATAGTTGGATAAAAGTGAGGAAGAGTGTATAGTGAGGTGCATGGCCGCTAAAACTGCTAAGAGCATCTGCCAGAGCTGCTTCCGCGCCTTTGATGATACGGGCATAGCTACTTAGAAATGAATTGAAACAAGCAACGAAAAGATTGTGATTTGCGGCGTGTTGGATGCGTTGATAGGGTAGCGCATTTTCATCTCCATAGATGCTCGAATCTGCGGCAGTACTGTTGTAGAGTTCTAGAAGCGAGTTCTTGCCATTAAGCCAAACCGGGGAAAGCGTTTTGTTTTGAACTACTTTTTTGAAGTTCATCACCGGCATACCAAGGATGAACCAGTCAGGGAAATCTTTGTCTTTGATAATGACTAACTCCGGTGCTTCCGTACCGTCCAGCCTTTTATGGATTTTTCCGCCTTTGTAGTAAGCGATAAGCTTTTGAAGGGTCGGTTGCAGTTTTTGGGTAATTGCGTTTTCTACTGCAGTTCGTTGGGTATGGTCAGCGGGTAGTTTGAAAAGGTATAAGTCGAGTGCGCGGCTAAGTGCGAGCATTGCGCTGAAAAGTCCGCCCAGCGTAGATTCCAGCGTACCTAATTTGCTTTCGTTTTCGTTGCTTCGCAAAAAATCAAGCCGTTCCTTGATGTCGTTCTTGTAAGCAGTAATGTCTTGGATAGCAACAGCTCCAAGGGTGGCCGCGATATCATTATTGAAGAAGGGTTGCCAATTTCCTATAGCAACATTCGTTTCATTGAAATAATTGAGGTACTCTGAAAACTTGCTGGCAAACACAATCCAATCTGCTGCCTCTCGTTCATCAGCTAGGATATAACCCGGCTGCAACGCTGCTAATGCGTGCTGCTGCTGGCTTGTGCCAGAATGTTGCAGTGGATTTTTTTGGTCGTTGCAAGCCATTGTAAAGTGTTTAGATAGGGTTTAGAGTTTCTTTTTAAAGAATGATTTTTGGGGAGTTCGGTTATTTTATATCAAAGTGCGGTAGTGTTATTAGTGGTCAAAAATTGGAGTTCCGTGCCTTCTATTCTGAAATAAGGGAATACGAAATTGAACCTCGAGTTGGTTGCCCTAACTATATAATCAATCTCTACGAGGATGACTCCTTCCAGAATATTGTCTGTATTGAGGGTAATCGTTTTGGCATCAATCCTTGGTTCGAAATAGAGTATAGCTGTAGTGATTTTATCCTTGATAAGCGTGATAGTAGCGGTGTTCAGGCTTTCAAATACTAGATCGTCCATGTTGCAACCATACTTGGGTTGCATCACTCTTTCTCCTACCCGCGTGGTTAAAAGGATTTCCAGGCTGCGTTCGATATCATCCACTTTCTCAGTCATCTTCACGGTCTGTAAAGCCGGGTCGAAGCTGGGTGGGAAACTCCAGCCTTTGCCTAAAAATTCATTACCTTTTTCTGCTGCCATTTTCTGTCCTTTATTAGTATTTACATAATGTTTCCTGCTCCTGGTGTGTAAGACGTACCTATTACACTGGTTGCGATGATTGTTGGCGTTTGTATCACACCGCTGAATTGCGCCATAGCCGCACCCACACTCAATTGTGCTCCGTTTATTTCAATTTGTGCTCCGCCTAAAGTCAGTTTTGCTGCTGCTTGAATGGTGATACCACTCGCTTCCATTTTGATACTGTTACCGGCCGAGTCTGATAGGTCATAATTCCCCATCGCCGATACCTTAATGTCCTTTTGACTTTCGATTTTAAATCCATCGCTATCCATCGTAAACGTGTTACCATTCTGGTCTTCCAGCTTTATCGCAGTATCCTCTTCTGTAAGCAAAATCTTATTGCCCGCAGGGGTTTCTATTTGTATCGTCTTCTTGTCGTCATTGAAGATCATTTTCATCTCGCTCCGCGATACGTAGCCCTTCTCATTATTATCGTTGGATGCGGTAAGCGGAGCGGGGTAGTGCGCACTATTCATCATGCCTAAAATCACAGCATGGCGTGGGTCATTGTTGATGAAGCCCACGATTACTTCATCATCAATTTCTGGAAGGATGAAGGTGCCTCGATTGTTGCCCGCATCGAGGGTGCTCACGCGGCTCCAAATGCCTTCTTCAGTTGCGCTAATGGTAGGAACTCGAACCTTAATTCTGTTCTGCGAATCAGGGTCTTCGAGGTCTGTCACCACGCCAATGTGCAAGCCTTGAATCGCAGGTAATAGCGCACCAGCAAGCGGCTGCTCGGTTTTGTAGGTGTCGGCAAACCACTCCGGACCAAGTCCAAATTGAAAGGTTGTTTTCCAAATTCCTTCCATCAAATGCTGGCGAACACCCGTCACAAATAGTTTTCCTTCAAAGCGTGCACCCGCTCCTTGCAACGATATCATTTGTCCAGGCAAAACCGTCGAAATACCTTCTGTTGTCACCTTTCCACGAATTTTTGCCAATCGATTTTTGAGCATTTTACTATTCGCCCATTGCTGCAATTCTTGTTGGTCAAGTTGGCCATCATGGTACAATGAAAATCCGTCTTCGCCCATCACATTGGCTAAATCGCTGGCGCTAATATTTCCCGTGTCCGGAGCGCCGGGGTCTTCTGCTTCCACACCATCAATCATTTCGCCTTGAGCACTATCCCAAGCCGTTGCCGTCACTTTGCTAAACTGAAGTCGGGCATCTATCTCGGCATCTAAATCAAAAACCGTTGCTCCAAATTGAATATTCAAAGCCGCGTCAGCCGAAAGGTCTGGCTTCTTGACAGACACTTTTCCGTCTGAAACAAAGACCAGCAGGCCGTTTGCGTCAGCGCGACACAACATGAAATCCCAGTCGGTGGTGTTGTATTGCACCAGCTCTTTGTGGGTAATATCTGTGGTATCGATGTCGCTATCCAGACCATGCGCATTAATCAAATCTTCTATCGCATCGCTGTCTTTTACGTCACTGCTGTACTTACTTTTTGGCGCTACTGTCATCTTCGATGCAGCATCTCGGCATTCTATCACCAATACCCCGCTTCCTTGCCGCGCTTTGATGCCGTGCTTTACCACAATTCCTTTAAAAACACTTTCCTCCGTACCGCGATAGCCCATCTTAATTTCAAGATTTTTTCCGGGTTCGAAATCCGCTGCATCACTTGCAGGAAAGCTCTGTGCTGCTGGGTCGCCATCCACCAAAATGATGGTGGCAAATGGAATTCTATTGAGTTCTTTATGCACCAAAATGGAGACGATATGGTAAGTGCGCGACACCTCATTTCCTTCGGAACGGATAGTGTATGTCGCAACACTGCGTGCTGCTTCGGAAGGTATTACCCGCTCGTTGCTTGCACTTGTTTGCGTTGAAATATCGTCTATCGTTACGGGCATTTATTCGATTTGAAAATTTGAGGATTTGAAAATTTGAAGATTCACCACTAAGGCACTAAGTCCACTAAGGAGCACTAAGCGTCTTTCTACTAATTACTCTCTACTAGTCCCTACATTTTTTACCTTTTACCTTTTACCTTATTTCCCCATTGGCGGGAAAAACAACTCCATTCCTTGTTTTATTTTTCTAAAATTGTTGAGCTGGTTCACCCGCGCTACTTCGGTATAATATTTTGGATCACCGTAAACGAGGTAGCAAAGCCAGGGTAGTGTATCCCCTTCCTGCACTACCCGATAATGCGTCAAATCCGGCGAGTGCGCATTCTCCAAAGTGACCCGCAATGTCTCTTCTACACTTCCTTTAAATGTGCATTTACAAACAGCTCGAATGGGCTTGCCATCGGGTTTAAAAAGCTTGTAGGCAATGTTTATTCCGGTGCATCTTCCCTTGAAAATGAAATTACCCCAAATCAGTTTGAAATGCCGTGGCTCGTGGCTGTCTGAATCATTCTCAATCAATAGCTTTTTGAAATTATCCACTTCCTCGAAAACGCCATCTGGGCGCGGGTTTCCGTCTATCAAACCAGTATCATCAAACAAGAATTCGAAGGCCATTTCTTCCGGCGGTTTTGCAAAAAATCGTTGTTGCGTACCGGTGGTTCCTGAGCCCTGAGCTTCATTGAAGGTGACCTTATAATCCAAGACATAATTCTCCGGATTCATCATCGCTGTAAACGGTGATTCTACCTGATGACTGTCGCCATAGTCGGGATTATTGTAGGCAATAATCATCATCTTTTCCAGTGCACCTCTATCTGTTGCCATCGTTATCGTTCGTTTTGGTAGCGGATTATTTCAAGAGTTTCTTCTACTGCTTTTCGTATTAATTCGCGGTCTTTATTCGCATCATTTGTGCTTGCGTTCGTTGCCGTAGGTTGATTGCCATTTCCGGGTTGGTTTATCTCAACCTGCATCGTCATTTCTTCAATTATTATCGGCATAGCTTTCTGTTTTAAAAAGTTCAATCCTGCACCGTGAAGTAGTCGTAAACAAGGTCTAGACTCTCTATCACAATACTATTCTCTTGTGCATTCAAATCACTGACCGCCCATTTCTTTGGCCAAGCATTAAAGCAACTCCAAGTCCGCAATGGTTGGTGCTCTTCATTCAACAGCTTCACGTTGATTTGCGCTGGTGCAAAAACTCTGTTGAACAGTGCATCCTTCAGCCATTGAATCACCTGACTATCCATCAACATGCCGCGTTTCAAGCTTAGGTCTGGGAACTTACTCCGTACCGGAAGTTTGTGCTCGAAGCGGTTTTCGCCGCCTTCCTTAAAGCTCTCGGTATCGTACTCCACACTCAGCCCACTCACAGTCTGAAAGCGGACATCATTGCTGTTGCCGATGCCCACAAATTCTACACTAAAGTGAAAGCCGACGGGTGGATAATATGAACCTGATGTTGCCATTTTTTTAGTTAAAAGGTTTAAGGTCAATGAATCATTAAAATAGATGCATCGCACAGTTAGATTGCGCGGAAAGCCTTTCCAGAAAGGGTTTGTGGCCATTCCTTAGAATAGAAGTATTGCTGACTAATTCAGGTATCGAAGAAGTCATGACCGATGTTTTCTTTTGGCGTTCGCCCAACTTTGCCTTCTGCTTTTCATGACCATCATGATAAGCAAAAGCTTCTTCAAGCATTAGAAGTTTAGGTCACAATGTCCAAGCCTTCATGGGCTATTTCGAGCGTTTCTATTGCCACTTCATTGCCATCTGCTTTGAGGTCACTGGCCTGCAATTTTACAGGGAAAGCGTTGTGTACTTTCCAAGTAATTACAGGTTCATGTTTCTCATTGAGCAAACTGATGGTGATGTCGCGTCGCTCAACCTTATTGAGGTTGATGGTGCGCATCCAAGTGTAGTATTCTACATCGCTCTCGAAGGTGCCGCGCTTCAGCGTGATGTTGCTGAACTTGTGCAATCCGGGCATTTTTATTTTAGAATAATCCGGACTGGAGCCTTCACGATATTCGATGGCTTCGACCTGAATGTCTAAACCCGTGACTTCTGAAAAGCCTACACGGCTACCGCCCCATTGTACAAGGAAGTGGAATTTTGGGATGGGATATGTTGCTGCCATAGTGATAGTGTTTTTGGTTATTGGTT
>JBDTKK010000451.1:0-3649 GCA_039935335.1 Chitinophagaceae bacterium | reverse complement strand
CGGCATTTATCAAAACCCTGCAAGCCCAGGGACACGTAGTAGCCATGGTGGGCGATGGCATCAACGACAGTCACGCACTGGCGCAGGCCGACGTGAGCATCGCCATGGGACAAGGCACAGACATAGCGATGGATGTAGCCAAGATGACGCTCATTTCTTCCGACCTCATGAGCATTCCAAAAGCCATTTCACTATCGAAGAAAACGGTGCGCATTATCCGCCAAAACCTGTTCTGGGCCTTTATCTACAACGTTGTTGGCATTCCCATTGCTGCCGGTGTGCTTTATCCGGTAAATGGCTTTTTGCTGAACCCAATGATTGCAGGAGCAGCCATGGCGTTGAGTAGCGTGAGTGTGGTGAGCAATAGTTTGAGGTTGAAAGGGGGGAAGCTGTAGGCTATGAAAGGAATCCTTCTCCACACCTGTACATAAACTGCCGCATAAAAACACATTCAGGTAATTTAACCAACTTACTATAAAATTGAAAATTCCCCATGGCTCTTAGTTGGAACGAGATAAAACACCGCGCAGCACAGTTCTCCAAAGAATGGGACGGCGAGCAAATCGACGACGCAGAAGCCAAACCTTTTTGTGGTAGCATTCTTAGAACCAACAGAAGTTTTAGAACAATACTTTTACCCCAATTTCAAAAACGATAAAATGCAAGTAAACGGCCAAAGCCTATACAGCAAGCTGGTGAATGACTATAAAATCATTGGCGAGAAAGGCGTTATCAATTTCTCGTTGAAAGATTTGACCATTTCAATTGAAACTAAAGATACCGTTGGCAACCTTTTGCAAGAATGGCTTAAAGCCTGGATGATGAAAGAGGGCATTGAGTTCGAGGAGAATGAAAACTCACAGGTGTTCCCAGATTTCTATCTCGACAAACACAACAAGAAACAGGGATTACTAGAAGTGAAAACTTTTGATTGGGATAGAGGTCCGGGTTTTGATTTGGCCAACTTTGACTCCTATTGCAATTCACTTTTGACCTCGGCTTATCGGCTGGATTCCGACTACCTCATTTTTGCCTACCAAATGAATGGAAGCGAGATAACCATTAAAGAGGTGTGGTTGAAAAAGATTTGGGAATTGGCTTGCCCGAGTAGTACATACCCTCTAAAAGTTCAGGAAAAGAAGAAGATTATCTACAACATACGGCCTAGTACTTGGTACTCTGATAGAATAACTTTCAAGCCTTTCAGCACCAAAGAAGAATTCCTTGCGGCGCTAAATGAAACACGGTATCACTATCCTCAAACCCGCCATGGTAACGGGCATTGGCTGCAAAGTGTACTGAAAGATTACGAAGAACACACGGGCATCAAGCTACAAGTTCGCTAGCGAAAACTTCGGCTAATTTGCCCGCTACAAACTCCACAACAGGAACGGCAACAGTATTGCCTAGCAAATCAAATGCATCATATTCCTTAGTTGGAATTTCATACCATTCGGGATAGCCGAAAAGGCGCAATCCTTCTCTAATTGTAAGCCTCCGTAAGCCCTCACCATCTGGCACAGCCAATCGGGAAACGTCAGTAGCTACAAGTGTGGGTGCAATGTCCTTTGGGTCTAAAACTTTGTTGATTTCAAAACTCAATTTCCCAGTAACAATGTTGTAGCCTTTGGGTTTGGTTTCATCATATTCTCGCGAGGTTGCTATGCCATTTTTTGTTTGAATTTTGACCAACTTCTTAGGGTGTTCAAACTTCAAATAGCCTTTATTAGCAAGGTCGTCTAGCAAAGCTTTCAGCTCCACTTTGGGCAAATCGATGAATGTATTTATCTGGTCTAAAGTGAGCGTCATGCCGTCCATCCAATCAATGCCAATCTCCTCCGCCCATTGCTTTTTACGCCGTTGCTTAAAAAGCTTGTTTAGAATTTCAGATTGTTGCTTCGAGACGCTTCCTTTAATCTCGATATCCCAACTGTGAATGTTATTATCACCACCACGCTTGTCTTTGATGGATTTCCCGTACAAATCTTCTACTGAAAAATGGTTCATTAGCTTATCAATGAAATTGGATTTGAGGGTCGGTAATCCTCTTTCTAAAATGCTTTCCAATACTTTAAATCGGGGCTGATTGCCGTTCAAATCAATTTGTTCATCCTTAGTACCCACAATGAAAATTCGCTTGCGCGATTGTGGTAACCCAAACTCTACACTATCAAAGACTTTCCAGTTTGTTTTGTAGCCCAAATCGCTTTCGAGAGTATGAAGGATTGTCTTTAAAGTCCGGCCAATTTCGTCACCCTTGCCTTCCAAATCGTGCTTTACTAAACCTTCTACGTTTTCCAAAATAAAGCCGTAAGGTTTCTTCTCTCTAAGGATACGTTCTATCTCGAAAAATAAAGTACCTCGAGTATCCAAAAAGCCTTGACGCTTGCCGCCTGCACTGAAAGGTTGGCAAGGAAAACCCCCCAACAAGAAATCAAAGTCGGGGATGAATTCGTTGCGGATATCAAAGATGTCGCCCGCCAAAAAATCATTTCCAAAATTGTGCATTAGAGTTTTTACCGCGTAGGGTTTTATCTCAGAAGTCATCACGCACTCAGTATCCATCCCCGCATCTTGAAACGCTTTTTCGAAACCCAAACGAATACCTCCAAGGCCAGCAAAAAGGTCGATGAATTTTACGTTATTGTTTTTCATTTAAGACTGCTTTTATAGGGTTCTGTTGGCTCTGCTACCATCAAATATTTCACTTCAAAATCCTCAATTTCTAACTTATGGCAGCCAATAGCGGAAAGGCATTGCATCAGGAATGTCGCACTAAAACTGCCCCGACTAATTTTACTGTCGATGCCTGCTTTGGTTTCTTCTACACCTATCTCATTGAGTAGCGAAACCAAGTCAGCATTAGACACGCCTCGTTTCACCAATTCAGACTTCAAGAGCCTTTTTGCTTTATCATCCCAGTTTTGCATAAATCATCCATTTACCTTGCAATATTGGTTATTAATTATCGCATTTGCAAATAAATCGGCGAAAATAAAAATTGAGGTTTGAAGGAAATGGGTTTACCCAACCCCATCCGCCGTTGCAAGTAGGACGCCGTGCAACAGCGGGAAATTCAATATTTTTACGCAAAGAATAAGCCATGCAAAAACTCGTAATCGAAATAGAATCTGCTGCAAAAGCGAAGGAATTACAGAGTTTGCTGGCGGAACTAAAATTCGTAAAGAAAGTAACCAACGTTTCCGACACCGCTGACCTGCCTGCATCATATAAGGAGCATCAGGAGGCAAAGGCCGCCATTGTACATCGGAAAAACAAGGCCATCGCGAAATATCTCTGATGAAGGTGCAACAGCGCGATATAGTGGAGCATAATTTTCAGTTGCCAGAGGGAACGCTAAAATTGCATCCGGCATTTGTAGTATCCAATGAAGCAGTAATGGACGCGGAAGATATTTTTTATGTGGTAATGATTTCCTCCAAGCCCTTCAATGATGAGTTCAGCTTTGAACTGGAGGACGCGATGCTCACGAAGCCATTGCGTAAAAAGTCTTTTGTAAAATGCCAATTGCTGCAAGCTTACTCTCAGGACTAAGTGTTGTCAAGAATATCCACAGTAAAGGCGGCCTATTTTCAACAAATCAGGCAACAGATTTTTGATACCGTTTTTGGATGAACCGACTGGACTT
>JBDTKK010000450.1:0-5492 GCA_039935335.1 Chitinophagaceae bacterium | reverse complement strand
AAGGCATTCCGGAAGAATACGGCGCGTACGATGTCCTCATTCTACATGGTTTACCAAAAGCCGGCAGCAACCTTTCTTTTAAAAATAAAGCCGTCTGGTACATCCTTACGCCGGGCTCGGGTTCTATAAATACGGATGCGGCAACGCTTCAGTTAAATCCGGCCATGCCGCATGATGCCTATGCCGCGGCCAATGCATCTTTCAGCACTTTCCGACTTCCCGACGGCCTTAATGCGGTGCTGGATAAGTTGCCGCCATTGAGTGTCGCGACAGGAACGGCCACGCCGGGCGCAGGCACGCAAGTCTTGTTTTATGATAGAAATGCGAAGTCGCCCATCTGGATGATACAATCCGGGAACGCGCCACAGGCTTTGCTTTTGGGCGAAGGGCTATGGCGTTGGCGACTCTATGAATACCGCTTCTTTCACAACCACAATATCGTTGACGAACTTATCCGCCAAACGGTAGCAAGCCTTGCGACCAATGTGAGTGATGCCCCATTTCGGGTTTCCATTCCTAAGTATGAATGGAGCGATGGAGAAAGGATTTCGCTGGATGCCTATTTGATAAATGCTGCGGGAGAGCAAATAAACACGCCAGATGCGACACTGGAGGTTATGGATTCCGCAGGTAAAAAACAAAGCTTTTCTTTTGAAAAAAATGGAGCTGCTTATCGCTTGAATTTGGGAAGTATGCCGGCGGGTAGTTATCGGTATTCCGCGTCGACAGTTTTTAATGGCAAGAAGCTGGAGTCCGCCGGAGCTTTTGTGGTGAGCAGCATACCTATCGAAGCGATGGAGCAAGGGGCGGACTATCCTTTGCTGTATAATTTGGCGAAGAAATATGGAGGCAGTACGGTGGCTTCCCCACAAATCGAATCGCTGTACGACAGCATTTCCAAGAATGAAAACATCAAACCGATTATCCGCGAACGCGCTACCACCGTGCCTTTGGTGGATTGGAAATGGTATTTCTTCTTAATCGTTTTAATAGCCACGACGGAATGGTTGCTGCGGAAATATTGGTTGGCGCAATAATAGAATAGTCCGATTTGAATTACCTTCCAAGTTGCAAGATTTCACTTCATCAAATACACGCTATGGAAACTAAATCCATTATTATTTGGCTCATACTCGGAATCCTAACCAGCGTCGTTGTCAAATTTGTATATCCACGTAAGGTTCAAAGTGGCTGGTTGACAACAATTGTCGTGGGTTTAGCTGGATTCTTCTCGGCGGCGTTTATTATCCGTTTTCTTTTTGCTAGGAATACTCCGGATTTTCCGTGGACAATATTATTTGCGGGCATCGGCGGAGCGATTATTATACTTGGGATTTTTGGTCTGCTGACCAAGAAAAGGGCTGGTTAGTAGTTTGTCTTATGAGGATGAAATATTCGCCAAAGGGCTGTCCGCAGATCATTTTTTGATAGAACCGCGCGGCGCAATTACTTGCTAATTTTGTGGCAAGGAAGGGTCTTTAAGCCAACCACTTCGTGGCTATACCTCCCACATACTTTTTACGAAGTAAAACGCTATTCGCTCTATTATTCCAGCACACTCTTTTTCCGTGAAACTCTGTGTCTCAGTGACTCCGTGGTAAAACCTTCAACATCACTAGAAAGCACTACCTCCAACTACCTTTTACGAAGTAAAACTCTATGCTCTCTATTACCCCAAAACATTCTCTTCCGTGCAACTCCGTGACTCTGTGTCTCCGTGGTAAAACCTTCAACATCACTAGAAAGCACTACCTCCAACTACCTTTTACGAAGTAAAACTCAATGCTCTCTATTACCCCAAAACGTTCTCTTCCGTGCAACTCCGTGACTCCGTGTCTCCGTGGTAAAAATTCGTTGTTTATTCGACCAATTCGGCGCAACTTCTTTCTAAGCTTCTTTGTGTTTGCGGCAATCAATTCTTGCTTTCCGCAAAGCTCGAACGCCCAAACAATCCGTTCCTTAAAGCACGAAATTTCCTCCCTTTGTGCGCCACAAATGGCTGGCAGAGGCTATGTAGCCAAAGGCCACCAGAACGCAGCCAAGCACATCATGCGGAAGTTCCGAGACATGGGTCTAAAGCCCGTTTCAGCAGATTCAAGTTTCTATCAGAATTATACTTTCCCAGTCGTCACTTTCCTCGATTCGGTGATGGTTTCGATAAAGAAAAGAGACCTTGTTCCAGGCGAAGAATTTTTGGTGGATGCCGCCAGCAGCAGCTATCGGGCCCACAAACAAAAAGTCCAGAAAGTAAATGTTGGACATTATGCAGACACCAGCGATTGGGTGACGCAAAAGCGCTATTTCAACGAACAGAAAATCTATTTTTTGGAAGGCACAGATTCACTTTGCAAACTGCTGCACATTCGTCCATCGCAGCTTGCAGCGCAGCTTCCGAAGTCTTGCTATATCATTCCGATACACGGAAAAATGACTTGGACTGTTTCTACAAAATTGATTCCCGCGACCGTCTTGTACATCCAGGATAGCGTATTGCCAAAGCGACTCCGCAGAATGTCGGTGGGTATTCATAGCGAATTGATACCGGCAGATCAAAACGCCAATGTGATTGGTATGGTACGCGGGACAGCAGTGCCGGATAGTTTTATAGCCATTACTGCGCACTACGACCATCTTGGCAGGATGGGTTGGGATGCCACTTTCCCTGGCGCGAGCGACAATGCCAGCGGTACGGCGATGATGCTGCAATTAGCAGCTTATTATGCGAAAAATCCGCAGCGGTATTCCATGCTTTTCATGGCTTTTAGCGGTGAGGAAGCAGGACTTTTAGGAAGTAGTTTTTATGTGGAGCATCCGCTTGTTCCGCTTTCGCAAATGCGTTTTCTCATCAATATCGACATCATGGGGAATGCAGAGGATGGCATAACTGTAGTGAATGCAACAGAATTTCCAAAGGAGTTTTCTTTGCTCGAATCGTTGAACAGAAAGTCAGCTCATTTGCCTCAAATCCGCGCCCGTGGCCGCGCTGCCATCAGTGACCATTATCCCTTTAGCGAAGCCGGCGTACCTGCATTCTTTATGTACAGCAATGGCGGTCCGGGTTATTACCACGACGTGTTCGACCGACCCGTAAGCTTGAAATTGACTAATGTGGACAAGGTGATGGAGTTGCTGAAGGCCTTTGTGGGGGCGGTGCAGTAATGAATACTCTTCAGAGCGGCCGCTTAACTTTAAACCATGAAAAGACTTTTGCCCTTCAACAACTTTTTCTTGACGCATGTCAACCGTTGCTTGAAATGCTGTAAGTCGCGCTAGATATGAGCGACAAGCGTCTGATTGCTATTTTTTGCAGCACATTTCCTCCCGAAGTAAGTGGTGCTTCTGGTCGAATCTACAACTTGGCCGTTTTGCTGCGCGAGGCTGGTTTTGAAGTTCAAATTGTGTGCGCGATGCCCAATTATCCTGTAGGGAAAGTTTTCACTAGCTATAGGGGAAAGATGATAGTCGATGAAGTCTTGGATGGTATTTCTGTGCGGAGAGTTGCGCTCTTTCCTTCGAATGTTTCGACTCCCCTAATTCGGGCATTCAGCCTAAGTAGTTTCGTGCTTTCATTACGGATTTTTGCCTATCGATGGTTGCTCCGAAAAAGCCCAGTTTTAGTCATTGTTTCTTCGCCGCCATTGCCCATGGCTGCCGATGTAATTAGGTTTTTTAAGAAAAAAAATAAACAAGTCCTGCTCAACGTGAGCGATATCTGGCCTTTGTCGGCATCCGCGCTGGGCGCGGTTTCCGACGGGAAATTGTATCAGGCCATGCAGCGGCGGGAGCAGAAGATGTATGCTCAAGCTGATGCTATTACGGCGCAAAGTGAAAGTACATTGACGCACATCAAGGCGGCACTTAGGCAGGCTAAACCTCTGATGCTTTATCGGAATTTACCTGCACTAATACCCGAACTTTCAGAGCCGGAAACTATTCCTGAAATGAGGCTGATTTATCCCGGAGTACTGGGTCACGCTCAAGGTCTTTTGGAATTCTGCAAGCACATTGATTTGAAAAGCCTCGGTATTGGGCTTGATATATTTGGCGGCGGCCCGGAACTTCTTTCAATTAAAAAGTGGATTCAACAACACCCAGATTGTGGCGTACAGCTTTTTGATTCTGTATCACCAAGCGAACTTCCAGCATTGTTGCGGCGTTATCGCGCAATGCTCATCAACCTAAATACAGACATAGAAGGAGCAGTGCCGAGTAAGCTTTTTACAGCCATTGCCGCCAGCATTCCTGTTGTCTTTAATGCTGGAAAAGAAGGTACTGAAATTGTAGAAAAATGGGGACTGGGTTGGACGGCAAATCCTGGAGATTTTAAGACTATTTCTCAAAACATAAGGGCGCTGAAAGAGCAGCCTGACAAAGCTTTCATAGAAATGCGGAACAGAATAAATCAGGCTTCAACACAAGCATTCAACAAGAAAATACAGGATGCTGGAATGCTGGAATTTGTAAGGAATATTCTTTCCTAAAAGTTCTAAGCTTTCGCAAGTCGAAGCAAAGTATGTCCCATGCCAACATGGTCCATTTGGTCCACTATCTTAAAGCCTGCTGAAGCAATCAATTCTAAGAATACCTCACTATCATACATCTGGCTATTGCCATTGGCCATACTGGTGAAATAAAGCGAAGTCATATGTAGTGAAAATGCTGAAGCCGGAAAACGTTGTCTGTCCCAGAAAGTTTCGTTGATAACCACGTAGCCATCATCCGGCAAGGCTGTGTGACATTTGCGCAGAATGTTCACTATCTCTTCGTCAGAAAAGCAATCTAAAAATTGACTCATCCAGATGGTGTCGTAACCCAAAGGCAAAGGCAGATTATTGTCTAAAACATTATGGACATGCGGCGTAAATCTGGTAGCATCATAGCCTGCATTTTTCAGGTTTTCAATGGCCATATTTAGTTGGCCCGGCAAGTCGGCGAGACCAATGTGAAAGGATGGATTAAACGCTAATGCCGTGAGCGCCCATTTACCAGTATTGGAGCCAATATCCAGCATTCTTTTTGGCGCATTTCCCGTATTGAAAATATAGTCTAAGGCAATAGGGAAGGCATTATCAGAGTAAAAATGGTCGAACTGAAACCAGCTTTTTTGTACGTTTTTGGGAAGTTGGCTTAAACCATCATACACTGTTGGCCATTCGCCAAAATGATGCAAACCTTCGGGCTTTCCATTTTCTAGAGAAGTACCTAAATCGTTGGCACCGGGAAGGCAAACATCCCGCATGAAGTCTGTGTTAGCAATGGTCATTTTATCATTCAAGAAGAAATAGCCGGTTTTGGAAAGTCTAAAACGACGGTTTTCATCTCGTAAAATAAGCCCAATACCTAAGCCACCTTCCACTAAAACTCGGATAGCGTAGTGGCTGTATTGCGGAAATTTCTCGCGCAATTCAACGAGGCTAATCCCTGTCTTGTGGCAGGCTTCAATCTCTGCTAAGATGCCCCAATCTCGCAGTAGGATGGAGTTCTGGAAAACG
>JBDTKK010000449.1:0-7002 GCA_039935335.1 Chitinophagaceae bacterium | reverse complement strand
GGTGCTTTCGGATTGACTTTTATTCCGGGTACTTGGATAGAAGGCATTCAACTCACAAAAGGTTCAGGTTCAGTAGTGAATGGATATGAAAGCATTGCCGGACAAATAAATATAGAAGAGATAAAATCAGATAATGCAGATAGGCTTTTTGCAAATGCCTATGTTAATGCGCTCGGTCGTACGGAAGGCACTGTGAATCTATCTCATAAATTTGACGACCATTGGAGCACAGCCTTGCTCACGCATGTGAATGGTGTATTTGCTAAGAATGACCAAAATAATGATGGCTTTTTGGATATGCCTTTGGGCCGACAGTTCAACGTAATCAGTCGCTGGGAATATCAAGGGCACGGCATTCACGGACAAATTGCCATCAAAGCTCTCAATGACCATCGCCAAGGTGGACAATATAATTTTGATCCTGAAACAGATAGAGGAACGAATACCGCTTATGGCGTGGGAATCAATGTAGAACAATATTTGCTGACGGGGAAGTTGGGCTATTCTTTTCCAAACAAGGAATATAAAAGTATTGGATTTATTTATTCTTTGGGACAGTACAACAACGATTCTTATTACGGGTTGAATAGCTATAACGGCAAACAAACAAGCCTTTATGGCAATTTGATTTATCAATCTATCATTGGTGGAACTACAATGAACAAATTTCGCACAGGATTGAGTTTTTCCAATGAAAACTACAAAGAGACCTTTAATGCTGTAAATTTCAATCGTTTAGAAGTTGTGCCGGGAGCTTTCTTTGAATATATTTTCACGATGGATAAATTCTCCGCCATTGCCGGGCTGCGCGAAGATTATCACAATGAATATGGCCTGATTACTACGCCGCGTTTGCACTTGAAATACGATTTTTCTAAGAATACAAATCTACGATTTTCAACAGGTTCCGGCTTTCGTGTAGCTAATATTTTTGCCGAAAATGCTGGTGTGTTTGTCAGTTCAAGGGTTTACACCATCGTCAATCCAAGCAACAACTACGGTTATGGATTGAATCCTGAAAAGGCTTGGAATTATGGACTTAATTTCCTGCACAATTTTACTGTAAACAATCAAAAAGGATCTATTGGCATTGATGCTTATCGTACTGATTTCCAAGACCAAGTGGTGACAGATGTGGATGCAAATCCGCAGAAGGTATTGTTTTACAATCTGCAAGGAAAGTCATTTTCTAATAGTATTCAAGCGGAGCTGAATTACCAACCTATCAAAAGCTTGGATGTGCGAGTAGCCTATCGTTGGCTGGATGTGCAAACGGATTATAGCGGCATCATGCGAGAAAAGCCCTTAGTTGCTAAACATAGGGCATTTATCAATGTTGGATACGAAACGAAAAACCATTGGAAGTTTGACCTTACAACCCAGTGGTTTGGGCAAAAACGTTTGCCGAATACCAGTACAAATCCGGAGGCCTATCAGTTAGCACAATACTCGCCTTCCTATTTCCAGATAAATGGGCAAATCACCAAGCAGTTCAATAAGGTTTGGGATGTGTATGTTGGTGTAGAGAATCTTACGAATTATATGCAGGATAATGCGATAGTATCTGCCAATAGTCCATTTAGTCCTTATTTTGATGCTTCTATGGTTTGGGGGCCGATAAATGGAAGAATGGTATATGCGGGGATGAGGTTTGCGATGAAGTAGGGTAGAAATATTGAAGTAGATATTGTGAACGCGAAAAATAGCAGAAGTTAAAAAGGACATCGAGCTAAAATATTTTGAGAGGATTAATTTGGCCAATTGCCTACGAGACTAAATTTTTTAGTAATTTTGAACTGATGAAACAGCGAATTTACATCGACACATCTGTTTTTGGCGGGTATTTTGATACTGAATTTGCAGAATTTACAGTACCATTTTTTAATCGCCTTAGAAAGGATGAATTTACGTTGTTTTTTTTCTACGGTTACTGAAGAGGAGTTATTGAATGCGCCCGAAAGGGTAAAAGAACTTGTTATAGGCATTCGGAAAGAGAGTACTGAATTTTGTGAGGTAACAAACGAAGTTATTGAGCTCGCTTCGGAATATATAAGAGAAGGCGTTGTCGGAAAGACAAGTTTTTCTGACTGTTTACACATTGCCATGGCAACAATAAGCAAAGCTGATTTTCTTGTCAGTTGGAATTTCAAGCATATTGTAAACATTATTAGGATTAGGGGTTACAACGCAATCAACATAAAAAACGGCTACAGACAATTAGAAATACGTTCACCAAGAGAATTTCAAAACTATGAAGATGACTGAGAAAAAGTTTAATGCAGTAGAATTTATGCGCGAGCAAAGGAACAAATTAAGTGAGAGATTGTCTAAAATGACAAAGGAGGAGATTTTAGAGTATTTCAAAAAGCGGAACCTTAAAGCTACGGTAAGACCGTCAGCAAAATAAAGCCTATTTGGACTAGCTTTTTTACCCTAAACATGGCGGCTGTATTTTTTTTATTTCAACAAATCCTCCATAAACCTATCATAATCATTCTTCAATTTCTCTAAGGAAGGCTTGTGCAAATACACCATGTGTCCTGCTTGATAATACGTGAAGTGGATATTCTTCTGTAAATCCTTTGGCAGAAACATGTGATGCACCACATAGTCCGTAGTAAAAAATGGCGTGGCCATATCATAATATCCATTGCAAATCCAAACTTTTAAGTAAGGATTTTTCACCATTGCATCGCGCAGGGTTTCAGCTACATTCAAATATCCATTCTTGGATAAAGTCCAGGGCCAAACCTTGCCTGTAAGGATTTCATAAGGTAAATCGCTTTTGAATTGTAGCACGCGCCGCACATAATCGTTGAACATTGCGGTGTAGGGGCCGCGAACAGTGCGGTCATAACTCGGGTCATAATCATAGCTTTCGCCTGCATTATCAAAATCCTCTCCGGTAATCCGCGAATCATATCGTCCAACGGTTTTCCCTTCCTTGCGCAGCAATTCTTTATTGAATCGTCCAACGCTCAAACGAAGGTTAGTTTCATCCAAGTATTCTTTAGAAATCCCCGTTAAATCATGCATTTTATTGAGTATCGCTGTACGTTCGGAAGCATCTAAACGGTCGCCTTTCATGAGAGCATTTAAGTAATCACCCATAGCAAATTCCTCGGCGGCTTTGACTGTTTGCGCCAAAGTACTGTATTGCGGTCCTGTTTTTTTATGATACCAGGCAGTAGCGGCAAATGTGGGCAGTTGCAAGGCATAAGGCAGATCATTACCCCGCCCGGCGCTAGCTGCATTAAAATTTAAAATGGCAGAAATCAAGACAATGCCATTGATATAAATACCGTGCTCCTCCTGTAAATAATTACTCAATCCTGCCGCCCTCGTGGTGCCATAACTTTCTCCAGCCAGGAGTTTTGGTGAGCTCCATCGGTTGTAGCGCGAGAGATACATTCTAATAAAATCGCCCACAAATTCAATATCACTATTGAAGCCCGTAAAATCTTGAGCCTTCGTCTTCCCTTCAGGTCGCGTATAGCCAGTAAGCATCGGGTCTATAAACACGATGTCTGCCTTGTCCAACCAAGTAAATTCATTCGCAACTCTTTTGTAAGGCGGCGCGATACTATGTCCGTCATCCGTCATCAACACCCTTTCCGGCCCGAGCGCACCCATATGCAGCCATACAGAACTGGAACCCGGCCCGCCATTGAAAGCGAAAATAATGGGTCGTTTTTCAGCGTTCGCATTGTCTTTGGTATAAGCTACAAAGAAGAGTTTTGCCTTGAGCGAATCATGCTCATCCTTCATCGGCATATAGCCTGCTGTGGCGGTATAAGAGAAAGAAGCCTGACCGACATTCAGTTGGTGATGTGTGACAGAGAGCGGTCCGGCAGACCATTCTTTGTCGGGTTTTTCAGTGTTTTGGGCAAAGAGAAAAACAGGTATCAACAAGAAGATTGCAGCGGCAAAAATCCTTTTCATAGAGATGAATTTAGACGGGTAAAGCTACTTAATTGCGTTTCTAATGAAAGGGTGATTTGTCAGTAGGGGCGTTGCGTGCAACGCCCCTACGGCAACGCCCCTACGACTGTTTTTGGCAGGCAATCTGTCGGGTGGCATCCTTGTTTGAAAAGCCTAACTTCCCTGCGCTCCTCATGAGATTTTTACTTCGGCTACTGCAACTGATTTACTTCTTTTACGCGTCTTTGTTATTTCTGGTAATGATGATTCCGGTGGTGTTATTTTCGGCGCTGGTTGCCCCGCTGGGCGCGGTTCGCGGCGGAAATCTTATTTACAAAGCTTGCCGACTTTGGGGCGATATATGGTTCCCGATGGTAGGTATTTTTCATAAAAATTTGGGCCTGGATGCGGCGGCAGAAAAGAAGGAATACATCTACATTGCCAACCACATTTCTTGGCTGGATGCAGCCTTGGTGCAGCAGGTTTTTCGCCAACCTTTACGCCCTTTGGGCAAAGCAGAAACTGGGAAGATCCCATTGTTTGGATTTATTTATAGAAAGGTGGTTGTCTTGGTGGACAGAACCAGTGCCAAAGCCCGTCATCGCAGTGTTTTGCGTTTAAAATCAGTGCTGCGGAAAGGGATTTCCATCTTGGTTTTTCCCGAAGGGACTTTTAATGAAACCCACGAGCCAACAGCTCACTTTTACGATGGTGCTTTTAAAGTTGCTATTGAAACAAACACGCCGATAAAGCCTGTCGTAATTCTGGATTCCTATGCACGCATGCCCTACGACAAAACTTTCTCTTTAAACCCCGGAAAATCTAGGGCGGTTTTTTTGGAAGAAATTTCGGTGGATGGCCTTTTCATAGAAGACTTAGATCTGCTCCGGGAATTAGCGAAAGGCAAGATGGAGGCCGCGCTGCGCGAATACGGCGCGGATTGGATTAGGTAGCTTATTGCCCAACAGGATTTTTCGTTTGTACTATTGATGGAGGTACATTATTTTTGGGAAAACAAAAAAACAGTCACCGCTATGCCACATTTTTCCAAAAAATCCATTAGTGCTTTAGTGCTGGTTGCCGTCGTCTCCTTTGCGGCATTTGCGCAGCAGAAGAAAACGCCCATGCCACGCCCCAGCAATTTGAAAGTATTACCTACCAATATTCCCCACGATTCCTTGATTTATTTGATGAAGGAATACTCGGTTTCCTTAGGGGTGAAGTGCAACTTTTGCCATATGAAGTCTGAAACCGATTCTACTCGGCTAAATTTTGCCTCGGACGAAAACAAGCACAAAAACATGGCTCGGTATATGATGAAGATGACTTCAGAAATCAACGGATCCTATTTCAAGGAAGAGAATAGCGGGGTTAATGTACACGGTGCGCTGATGGTGAGTTGCTTTACCTGCCATCATGGGAATAAGGAGCCAGAGGCGTTTAAGATGCCGGTGGAGGAGGGGAAGTAGGGATTATCCTCCCGTCCCCAAAAAACCGTGGACGCTTGCTTCAACTGCTTGTTGTCCATCACAAAACCCTTAACCACAAATTCTTTCAGCGTTTTGGGTCAAGCCACACCTTTTTACATTTCTACA
Source organism: Chitinophagaceae bacterium (assembly GCA_039935335.1). Lineage (GTDB taxonomy): Bacteria > Bacteroidota > Bacteroidia > Chitinophagales > Chitinophagaceae > UBA1952. The sequence goes on along the minus strand of JBDTKK010000449.1, from coordinate 1,486 downwards.
CAAATTTTTAATATAAGATCGAAGAGGTGTTCAATTTTCGGGTTTTTCTTAACATGACAAGGCTGTCGATGTAATTATTTTCGGTCATTTTGTCGTGCTGGACTGGAGCTTAAATCTAAAGGATTTTGGTTGGAGTTTTATGCTCAGGCACCGAAAAGGTCTAAATAGGGATTGAATACGAATATCCTATGCCTAGTTTGTCCGGTGAGTTCACTGATAGTTTGGGCTTTTTCAAAACTGTTTATCAAATCGCCGGCAGATTTTGTACTTAATCCGCAGATTTCTTGGGCTTTTTTAATAGTTATTACTGGATTTGTGAATAAATAATTAAGCAGCACCAAAGCACTCTTTGTTCTGCGGCCCATTCGATTGTGAATATCACTTTCTAAATCCTGTTTGAATTTAATAACCTTGGCTAAGGTATTGACAGCATCTGTCGCAGTTTGTTCTATGCCTATCAAAAAATATTTCAACCAATGAAGCATGTCGTTTTTCTCCCGCACCAAAGTAAGGTTGTCATAATACAGCGATTTGTTTTTCTCGAAATAGGCAGAAAGATAAAGTAAGGGCTTGCTAAGGATGTTTTTGTCGACTAAAAAAAGGGTAATTAGTAAACGACCAATTCTACCATTACCATCTAAGAATGGGTGAATAGTCTCAAATTGATAATGAGCAATACCAATTCGTATAAGTTCCGGAACAGCTATTTTTTCATTGTGCAAGAAGTTCTCTAAATCGCCAAGTAGCTCTTCAATATATTGGTGGGCGGGGGGTACAAATACCGCGTCAACGGGACTGCTGCCACCAACCCAGTTTTGACTCGTTCTGTATTCTCCTGGCAATTTATGTTCGCCACGCACATCAGATAGTAGAATGTAATGTGCTCCTTTAATTATTCTTGAGGATAAGGGTAATGTCTTCAAATCATCTATTGCGGTATTCAGTGCTGCCGTATAATTATTTACCTCTTTCCAGTCGTTTTGTCTTTCTGGGAGAATTTCATCTACGGGTAGGATTGCTTCCTTTATATTCGTTTGGGTTCCCTCAATCCTACTAGAAACCACCGCTTCCTTTTTGACGTGTAGTTGAATAAATAGGTCTATGTTGGGTACTAATAGGGCGTATGAATTTAATTCCCCCAGCTTTATTGATGCCTTTTCGATTAAGGTATTAAGTTGCGGGTCAGTCCATTGCCATTGTTCATTAATTAAATTGGGCACAAAATATTTATAACCTGCACCTTGCTGCTTTCTTCCTGCTATAAACTTCTCGAGCTGTATGGCCATGTTCCTTATTTGTACACGAAAGTAAACTAAGTTTTCGGTAAGTTTACTTTTAACCCTGAAAGTAAATTAAACGGCGCGTAAGTTTACTTTTAACCCTGAAAGTAAACTAAGCATTTTCTAAGTTTACTTTCCTACTTTTTCGTGGAAAAGAGAAAATGGCTTGGCTTGGAGAAGTTGCGCCTCATTTCCCAATACAAAAC
>JBDTKK010000448.1:0-23921 GCA_039935335.1 Chitinophagaceae bacterium | reverse complement strand
ATTGAGAAATATCTGCCGAGCCACTGCGCGGCGCAAATACTAAAACCACATCACCATCATCCACTTGGTCGGCGTAAACCAGACTTTGTGACCCAGTGATGTCAACAGGTTTTTCAGCGATATCACCATCAGCAGTAGCTTTCAGGATGTAGTAGTCGGTAGCGCGTTTATTCTCTTTATTGTCCGCTCCAGCAAGTACAAAAAGAGCCTCATCAACAGGAGAATTAAAAGCTGCATAGCCACGATATTTCCCGTTTTCACTTTTGGGTTTAAAGGTTTCGGAGCTTAATACTTTGTCAGTCACGTATCGTTGTGTTTTATAATCCCAAGTCTGCGCAATGCTACTTTTTGTAAAGCGCAATTTCATACTCAGAATATCGAAGGAAGTGCAGCCACCAACGAATGCTTCGATGGAATTTACCGTTCTGTCTGGCTTGTCTGCCGCGGTTTTCTTAGGCTCAGATGCTTGGTCACTTTTGAGGAATTTCAGGTCTTTGCCAAAGGAATAAGTTTCGTACGTGACCTCGTCCTTCTTCTTATCGCCTGCCATTTTATACGTCACATTATAGCCGCCATCAACCGCCACAGCTTCAGTGATAAATCCATTTCGTGCCTTTTTCGAAAGTTCTGCTGTGCCTTCTTGGGCATTACTTAGAATAGCTGTGCTTCCCAGCAAAATGAGCGAAATCAAAATTGTTTTCATAGTGAATATGATTGTTAGTAAATGATGTGGTGTTTCGATTTAGAATCTTAGAACAAACCTATTTCGTCTCAATCATTTGTACCGTGTGAAATAAGTAGTAGTATTAAGTTGTGTTTCGTCGCCTGCTATCATTTCTTTTCATTGTAGCCAGCTCCATAAACCTTGCGGCACAAGCCCCCAATGCGACTTTCCGCATATTAGACGGCAGCAAGGGGCTTTCTCAAAATTCTGTCTATTCTATTTTCCAAGACAGCAAAGGATTCCTTTGGATTGGCACTGCTGAAGGCTTAGACCGGTATGATGGAGCTGAGGTCAAGGTGTATAAACCACAGGATGGAAAGACACCGCCCTTTTTTATCCGAGACCAAATGTTTGAAGACCCGCAGCACAATATTTGGTTTGGCAATGCCGATGGTATTTGGAAGTTAGATGCCGCGAAAAATATTCTCAGTCATAAGGTGGGCACAGGAGATTATTCGCTCATTCCCCTCAGCCTTTCGAGTGAAGGATACTGCTACATCTTTGATGTCAATAAGGGAATTATCCGTTACAAAACAGAGACGGGAGAATCAAGCCTAGCAAGCTTTCCATTCAATATCGAGGCAAAACGAATTGACTATGCCAGCGCTGTGGGTATTGGGGATTTCTGTTGGGTAAAAATGTATAATGATGATGGACTCTGGCAATACAATACGCGCAACAATACCTTTTCTCATTTTCTTGCCCAAAGAATGATTCGCTCCGTTGCAACTGATGGCCATTCCCTTTGGGCAGCCTCTGGTAAGGAGCTTTTAAAGCTCGATTCCAATGGTCAAATCCTTAAAACTATCACCTTCAGTGATGCTTCAATTCTCGGCAAAGTCAGTGTAGTAAATGATGGCTTTGGGCATCTTTGGATAGGCACAAATGGACGAGGCTTGATGCTCTTTGATACCAGTGGGAAGCTCTTAAGAACATATCAAAGCAACCATTTCTATTCCGGCACTTTACCCTCCGATTTCGTAACGTCACTCTTTATAGACCAAGGGCGGAACTTATGGATAGGTACCGATGGAGGTGGCATTGCGAGCCTAGACCTAAAACCGGCGACCTTCGGAAAATTCCCTGAAAGTGCGCTGGATTATCGCACACTCCCAGACTTCTTTATCACGTCCTTGTACGAAGATTCGCTTAGCCAAATTTGGTTTGGAACGCTTACTGGTAGCCTTAATAGATATAACCCTAAGACGGGAAATTTGCGAACCTTCCCTGCAAAGAATGCCCCAGTTCGCATTCATCATATCTACCCTCAAAGCGACGGAAGTCTGCTACTATCAAGGCGTTCAGGAATTTCCATTTTTAAGGATGGTCAGTTTTCTTCAATCCCAATTAGCTTTCCCAAAGATTTCAGTGCCGTTACTGAAGGCTTCAATGTCAATGCCATTATCACACTAAGCCCAAAGTTATTTCTTGCTGCTTCGACTGTAGGTTTATTGCAAATCGCCGAGAAAAACGGCATCTGGGAGACCCATACTATCCCCATTCCTGGATTCGGATATGACATGCTCAGAGCAATCATTCCCGCACCAGGTTTGCAAAATTTTTGGGTGGCTATACAAGGGAAAGGGCTCGCATTTATCCATGTGGATGCCAATCAGGTTTCCATGGTAAAGCGCCTTTTTCAGGATAAGCGAATCACGATGCTCCATCAGGATTCAAGAACCAAAAATATCCTTTGGGCGGGTACTGCGGAAGGGCTGTTAAAGCTAAACGTGAGCAATGAAACAATGCAGAAATATGGAATCGAAAGCGGCCTGCGAAACGAACATATTTATGGAATCGAACAAGATGCAAACAACAATATCTGGATAAGCACAAACGCAGGTCTGTCAAGGCTTTCAGCAAATGACCGTATCGATAACTTTACTCAAGAAAATGGCCTTCAAAGCAATGAATTCAATGGTGGTGTTTCCTGCAAAAATCCCCAAACTGGACGACTTTGCTTTGGCGGAATTAAGGGTTTCAATTTTTTTACGACAAACAGTTTTGGTACTGATAGCTTCCGCGCACATGCGGCCATTGTGGAAACCAAAATAAACGAAGCCCCTACGCCAGATAGCCTATGGACTAAGGGTATTCCGAGTTTTTCCCATTTCCAAAACGCTTTTAGCTTTCAACTCGCAGCTCTGGATTTTACTCGGCCCGAAGCCAACAAAATTCAATATTGGCTGGAAGGTTGGGACAAAGCGCCATTGATAGCAAAACCCGGCATTGTGCGCTATGCTAATCTCCCGCCCGGACACTATGTTTTTCATGCGCGGGCAGCAGGAAATAATCAATTGTTTGGTGAGGAGATTATTCGTCCTTTCCAAATAGTCCCTCCTTTCTGGAAACGAGACTGGTTCTACTTCTTAGAGATTTGTGTACTTATTTCCTTTGTTGGTTTCTTCTTCTATTCTATTGGCCAAAGAAAGCTGCGAAAGGCAAAAGATTTGTTGACAAAACAAGAATTGCTAGAAGAAGAACGGCGTCGAATATCCAGGGATTTACATGACGAACTTGGTGGTGCATTGACGCAGATTTCCCTCCTATCATCGCTCATCCCGATGAAGAAAAAAAGCGATGAAGAATTGAAAAAGGACGTTGGTACCATTGCATCTATTGCACGCGGAGTCACAAAAAGTATGGGCGATATCATTTGGACTTTACATCCCCAAGACGATTCTCTAGCCGCAACGTTGAGCTATATCCGAGAGCAAAGTGTGGATTTCTTAAGTGCTTCCAAGCTTCATTATGACATAGATTTCCCAACAGAGATTCCGGAACAAAGCCTGACCGGAGAGCAGCGCCGCAATTTGTTACTTGTCACCAAAGAAGGGTTGAACAATGCACTCAAACATGCTACAGCAGAGCATTTACAGTTGAAATGCTTTATCGAAAACCACAAGCTGTGTTTTGAGATTTCGGACGATGGAAAAGGATTTTCAGAGAAGGAAAAACGAGCGAACAGCAACGGATGCATGAATATGCAAGCAAGAATGAGGCAAATTGGAGGGACTGTGGAATGGATACAACCTGGCCTTGGCACTTGTCTGAAATATTCATTGCCACTGACTTAGATGCAGCTACCACTTTTTTCACATCCGCAAATTTTTATGGTAGATTATTTTTGAAGGAATGCATCCCCTAGTAATCATTGAAGATGACGCACAAACCCGTAGCTATTTGCGTACCCTCGTAGAAAGCTCCGAGCATTTTTGTGTCACTGCTGATTTTGGAAATGCAGAATCGGCTATAGCTTGGTTTGAAACTCCCGAAAGTGCCGAGGTGTGTATTGTGCTAAGTGATATCCAACTTCCCGAAAAAAGCGGAATCGATTTTATGTTCTGGTTGCATCAATTACGGCCCGATGTTTTATGCCTTGTGCTAAGTGCTTACGACGATGCTGATAAAGTGTTCAAGGCTTTGAAAGCCGGCGCTGTTGGCTATATACTTAAAGGAACTGATGCTCCCTTATTAATACACGCTTTGGATGATGTGATGGCCGGTGGCAGCCCCATGAGTAGCCAAATTGCGCGGCGTGTGGTGAATGCTTTTATGGACATTCCTTATGAAGACCCGACGGCATGTTTGTCCCAGCGCGAGCACGAAATCTTGGGCTGGTTATCCAAGGGTTTTTCTTATCAAGAAATTGCGGACAAGGTCTTTCTTTCCGTGGAAACCGTGCGCACACACATCCGGAATATGTACAAGAAACTACAGGTGCGCAACAAGATTGAGGCGATTAAAAAGGCGCGGCTAGATTGAGTTTACTGGCCGGCAACAACAGCTAGAATTATTGCATCATAATCGCGCTTACGTAGCCCTGATTTTCCTTAAAAATCCCCTAACGGGTCAAATAATTATACGGGATTGGACATAATACCCCAAACTACTACTTTTTTCACATTGCCGGCTAATTTTATGCGAAATACTTTCGCCATTACAAAAACTAATCACTATCCAACCCATGAAACAAACATTTATCCTTTTTTGCGCAAGAGTATTAACCACTGGTGCTCTGGCCAAACCTACAATCACTGGTGGCAATGTGCCTCCTGTAGGCTATTCAAAATCATTGAGCACCGGCCCAGCCACCATTGTGCCAGATGCCATAGGCGGCCCAAACGTTATTTGGGATTTCAGTAGCCTCAATTTACCTACAATAGGTACTATGACCGTGATTGACCCTGCAACTGGCCCCTTCATCTCTCAATTCCCGACTACTAATTTTGCCTTCCAGTTCAACCTTACCACGGGTCAGAAACTGAACTATTACTATGCTAGCTCTACAGCAAAACTGGATTTGCTCGCATCGGATGTCACCAGCAGTAGCACGGGCAGTAATACTTACACAAATGGCCGGTCTCAACTCGACTTTCCTATTGCTTATCTCGGCACCACCAGCGACACTTATCAAAAAACCAGCGGCAGCCTGCAAACGACTACCAATACCTATGATGGCTACGGTACCCTCAAAACCCCGTATGGAACTTACAACAATGTAGTCAGGATAAAGCAAGTGAACAGTGCTTTTCCTAACCCAGATTACATGTGGTTTCAAACTAACCCATTGCTGAATATCTTCGGTTATAATAGCAACAACAATTCCTATTTTTCTTATGATGGTGGCACAACTTCGGTCAGCGGATTTACACCAAACCCCGCATTCATTACGGTGCAACCAAACCCTGTTAAGAACAAGGGGATTCTATTGATAGAAGGCATTGTAGGGAAAGGGGATTTGCGCATTTACTCCGCTTTGGGACAGCTTGTGAAGCATACAACTATCTCTACTTCCACAGTACCACTTGACGTTGCTACTTGGGCAACTGGGGTGTATTTTTATAGCTTCATATCCACCAATGGTGGAAATACAAAGGGCATATTCTTGGTGGAATAGCAAGCTTTACGCCACCAATTTCGCAGATTCTATTATGTTTTTATGGGTAATACTTCAAGCAAACATCCCTTGGTCTCAGAGAAGGTAATAGCAGCGAAAAGCTGGGCGATTAGGGTTTTCCCCCTAGGGAAATTTCTGGTGAAACTGAAACAGACAATCCCGAAGTATTGTGGATTGATGACTTTTTTTGGAGATAAATTTAGATGTTCGGAAGCCTTCCTTACCCCATTTTCATGTCATAAGGTAAGGTCTGTTGTCCCATTTACGCAATCGACACTGCAGGAGATTCCAGCGTCTTTTTTGAGTTTTTTCCGACAGGTTCGTGGAATATGTTGATAACATCAACGATTCCGCAGTTGTGAGAATATTCTAATACTACCGAACGAAGACTCCAAACTTCCCTACCACACCACCGCTTTGTATCGATAAATGCTTCCCCCTCCATCTTCAACAATCGATACAAAATACATTCCTGATACAGGTACCAAAGTGACCAAAATATTATTCCCAGCAAGAATCCCTTTCGTAATTAAAGCTCCATTCGCAGCATAAATCATAATCTGTGCGGGATTTCCATTTCCACGAATACTGATTGTGCCTTGCCCACCTGATACTATATATTGCTCTAAGCGTTCAAAATTGAGAACCTGTATTTTACTAAAGCCTTTCAAAGAATTGCCTTGATCATAAAGTGCTAATCGGTAATAATTAAACCCCTTCAATGGCTGTGTGTCTCGATATAAATATTCCTGATTGGCTGCGTTGGATAATGGTCTTTTTTCCAAAGAAAACCAATCAGCACCAGTTGATGAACGCTGCAATTCATAAAAACTTGAAGTTGCCGCGTCAGACATTTTCCACCGAATTAATGCGCTCCTTTCCTTTTCTTTCACGGCTGTAAAAGAGAGTAAGCCAATGGGCAACGGCGTAGCGTTAATGTAATCTTCGTATTCTCCATTTTGGATGGTGGCCACAAAAGTGCTTGCCTGTATGAATGGCGTGCCAGAGAAGGGTTCAATGGCTATGCGGGTTGTGTATTTTGCACTATTAAATCCTAAAGGTGGAGTTACGCTAAATACAGTCGTAACAGGAGTGCCGGACTGCGAAACTGTGGTTGAATAAAATTGGTCATTAACATCAGTAAAATCACCATCGCCATTCCAGTCTATCCACATGGCCACCCTCGAGACGGCCGTACCTACAGAGTTGGACACAATACTCCAATTTACAGGTATGCCTGCGGCAACTGTCCCGCCAATCGTCAAGGCATCCTCATCGTCAATAGTATTAATATCGTCGCCTGTGGCGGAAGCATTGGACGGGTCTGTATATTCTCCATAATCCACTTTCGGTCCCAGCCATAACGAACCCGTCGCATCTGGAAAGCCGTCATTATTTTCATCTGGATTAACGGTGGCACGAGCAGTAGGATATCCCAACGCATCGCCCCAATCTTCGCCCAAAATCACGAAGTCGTAATCCTCAACTTCTCCATCTGTGGTCCCATAAATGGGTTGAGGGTTTGATTGCCATCCACCTGTATTATCTGTGGACATACGGACACGCATATAGGTGTGTCCTGCTATCACTTGATTGAGGTTATTATAATTCAGCCAAACGAATGAAATGCTTTGTGGGCTTACGTTTGAAGGAACATTTACCAAGAATGAACGTTCTCCTGGGTCATTAAAATCTCCATCCCTATTCCAATCAATCCATGCCACTGCGATGGCAGGATTTCCGGTATTATTGAGCACAGAGGGTGCAGACACTGCATAGCTATTATCCGAATTAGTAACTATTGGGAAGAAACCAATGGCATCTTCATCATTTACTCCCGCAATATTATCCCCCGTTGATGCAGCATTTGGAGCGGCTACTGCGCCGGTAAATTCTCCGTCGATAACCGCGCCCAGCTTGATGTTAGGGTCAATTGTAGCATAAGGTGGATTCAGTCCACCGGGGCCATTATAGCTCGAAGGCGCATCGCCATAATCTATCAAACTACAATTTGGAAGTGGTGTGACGGCAACGTTTACGAAGGCATTATTACTGCAACCAGTTGCGTTGTTGGTTACGGTTACGGTGTAGCTAGTGGTCGTCGGCGGGTTGGCCACAGGGTTTTGAATAAATGGATTGCTTAAATAAGCAACAGGGATCCAGCTATAAGTATAAATACCCGCAGGAGAAACAGTGAGACTAAGCGTTACACTCGAGCCTGCACAAATAGAAGAGTTGGTGGTGACAAGTGTTGGCGCAGAATTAGCCGAAACGGTGACAGGCACAGGCAAGGAGCTACTACAGCCATAGGCAATGCTGGTTTGGGTGACAGTGTAAATGGTATTTGCTATTGGGCAAATCAAGGTATTGGGCATGCCTGGACTGGCAACACCTGTAAGCGGTGCCCAAGAAAAGGTCAGCCCTGTTGTATTGCTCGTCACCATAAAATTGGAACAAGTTCCGGCGCACAAATTGGAAGTCCCAAGGACGGTTAGCGTAGGAAGGGAAATGATATTTACTGTTACCGTACTTATCGCGTTGCAAGTACCATCATTGGCGGCAAGGGTATAAATTGTGGTGGACGATGGCGTGGCTGTAGGTTGAGCACAAGTCGTGCAGCTTAACCCTGTAATTGGGGACCAAGAATAGGTAGTTCCAAGAACAGCAGGTTGTCCAATAACGATTCCAGGCCCGCCCGAGCATATAGTCTGACTACCACCAGCATTTGCCGGGTTGGTAGGAGTTACCGTTACGGTTCCCGTCCTCGCACATCCATTCGTAAAGGTTACGGTCAAGGTATAGATAGTTGCTCCGGGAGGATTGGCAGTAGGGCTCGCGCAATTGATACAACTTAAACCCGTAGCCGGCGACCAAGCATATGATAGCGCACCCACAACGGTACCACCGATGGCTACGCCTGTACCACCGGGACAATAGGTTTTATTGGAAAAGCTAATGGTAGTTGTAGGCAAGACAGTCAGCGTCATTGCATCACTAATGGAACAAGGGCTGAAAGTTGGCGCGGCTGGATAGGTAACCGTCAGGGTATAAACCGTAGTCGTTGTAGGATTCAAAACTGTCGGCTGGGCGCAGGTGGCACAGGACAGACCAATTGCCGGAGACCAGCTATAAGTAACGCCGGAAATGGCGGGCGTGCCAATTTTGATAGGTACACCCGGGCATGTAACTGTATCTGGCCCGGCATCTCCGGTAGTCAGTGCAATTGAGGAAAGCAGGACGGTATCTTTTGCTGTGCATCCTGCCGCAGAATCGGTGACGGTAAGAACGAAGATGATGTTGATGCCTGAAAATAAAACCTGCGGTTGAGGTTGGGTGGAAGTAGTTCCATTGATGTACGGCCCCGACATTGTTGGTGGCGACCAACTGTATCCCCAAACGCCAAGACTTGGGTCGGGCGTACCCAAAGTAATAGCACCTCCATTGCATACAAGCCTATCTGGGCCTGCATTTGCGCTGACAGTCGAAATGGCTAAAGCGACGGTATCATAGCTTTTACAACTTCCTGTTATCACGCTACCGGTTACGGTGACATAATAAACTTGATTGGTCGCAGAATTTGCCACAGGATTGGAACAAATGGTGCAGCTTAAGGTTGGATTTATTTGCCAAGCATAGCTATAACCTCCAACGGCTGCAAGACCCACGTTTACATTGGTATTGGGGCAAGCTCCGGTATCAGGAGCATTAAAAACAGGCAACGCCCAAACAGCATTATTTACCGCAATAGTTGCTGTACAAATATGCGTCGGATCAAGAATATCTGTAATCGTTACTGTGAAGGTTATGGGTAAATTGGTGAGTACTGAAACGATTGGTGAATAGGGATTGTCCACATAAGCCGAAGGCGAGCCGGAAATATTATCAGACCAAACAAACGAATACTGGGCAGGATTGACACAACCAGCGTTCAACACCAATGGCATTCCTGGAAAGACTTTGGCGCAGCCTTGCCTAGAAAGTACCCCGATAAGCAAGCCGCAGCCGCCCAAACAGGTTGGTGCTACGATTGCTGTATCAGGACAAGAAACCGCATTGAGCGTAGAAGTCCGTACAAACTTAGCAGAATTCACAGCAGAATTCGTTTTTAAGTAGGCTGAAGAGTTTGTGATGCCACTAAGAATAACGCCATACACATCAATAGCAGCCCAAGCGTATGTCGTCCCCGGACAAGTGATTGGCGGAGCCTGACCCACCCATCGAGGCCCACAAGTAGGCCCAGGATTGTCAAGCTTCTCATTAATCATGCTAACATTCACTTGATCATAAAAGGTGCAGCCCGTAAGCGTAGCCGTAACGGTATAAGACATCGGACAATTAATGGCCTGAACGTCCACACCCGTGGAAAAATCTGGCTGCGCAATAAAGGCATTATTGAGGTAATTATTGGGAACCCATTGGTAATTATAACCCAAAGCAGATGTAGTCCCCAATGAAGTCAGCGAGCCTCCTGCGCTGCGGCAAATCGTTTTATCTGAGCCGCCAAAATTGATATTGTTATTTGGAGGCCCTACTGTCGTTACTACTACTGCATCAGTAGTAGTACAGGTGCCGCCACCCTTTACCGGTGTGGTGATGGTAAGGGTATAGGTTGTGGTAGAAAGGGGGCTGGCGATAGGTTGCGCACAAGTGCTACAACTTAACCCAGAAGTGGGCATCCAAGCGTAGGCGTTCCCAGGTATTGGCGAAGTGCCAATCTGTACTCCTGCCGAGCCAATACAATAACTCAAGTCGGGGCCGGCATTTGCCTGTACAATGGTCACAATCATCTGATCATAATCCACGCAACCGTTGGCATCAGTGACTTTCAGGGTATAAATAGTACTGTTGGTAGGCGCAACAACCGGTGCTGCTACTGTGCTGAAAGGGCTACCGAAACTTGGGAAAGAACCTGTGTACCAAGCATAGCTATAGGGAGAACTTCCGCCAGTTGCGGAAGGTGCACCACCAAGCGTCATATTCGTGCTCGGACAATTGTAGTAGGCTCCTCCTCCAGTATTTGCCGTAGGTGCTACATTTGCATTGACAGTAACTGTAGCCACTGGTGTCGTACCAATAGTAGCGGTATCACAATTGATAAACGCTTTCGCCAACCTGCGATAATAATATGTTTGAGACCCGACGAGCGGCAATAAATCGCGGAAGGTTTCTCCCGGAAGATTCGCCCAAGGTCCGAGGTTCGTAGTGCTGTATTGCCATTGGTAATAAATGGGTTTACTGAAGCCCGAAGGCGCATTGAAAAAGACATCGCTACCAATAATCATTACGCCAAAGCCGCCGATACAAACTGTCTGCGTTTGGTTTGTTGTGATGGAAGATGCTGTCACTGCCCAGCCCGGCGGCATATATCCTTGTGAAATCATCGCAACAAAGCCATCCGAGTTACCAGTGCTTCCTCCTGCAATGGAAACCATTTGATTGCCGTTGAAGGCGATGCCTGTCGAACTAAAAGTATAGCCACCGATAAACGCATTGCAATTTTCGTCAATCGCAATACTGGTGGTGGTTTCATCGTCCGGACCGCCGTAAAATGTACCCCACAGAAGCTCACCGGCTGGTGTGAATTTTTGCAGGTAAGCATCTGTGCCATTTAGACCTCCTGATGTGGTTTGATAAGCTCCAGCAGTCGCTATTCCTAGGCCTCCTTCTGTGCTGCCTAATAAATAAGGGTTGCCTCTCGAATCTACCGCCACATCTCCATGGTCTTCTGCTCGAGTACTACCCGAATAAGTTGCCCAGACTCGAGAGCTGGAAGCCGTAAACCTAGACAACAACCCATCAATAGTGCCCGCAGGAGTTGGCCGATGAACGCCGGGTGTACCCATTCCCACAAAAGAAGTAAATATGGCGAAGTAAATATTGTTCGAATTCGTTGGATCAACGGCGACTGTAGGATTTTCACCAAAGCCATTGCCCGTGCCATAGTATGTTCCCCATTGGCGCACCCCGCTTGTGTTGAATTTTTCAAGATAGGGATACATTGCGCCGCCGGGCACGGTGGGTTGGAAAGATCCAGGTGTAGAAATGCCAGAAAAGCTGGTTGTGATGCCACATAAATATACATTGCCAGCAGGATCCACTGCAACATCAGTACTTATCTGTTCAGAACCTGGGCCACCAAAATAAGTGCCCCAAACACGCGCTCCCGCAGCAGTAAATTTCACCAAAATTTGATCCTGTCCGTTTACTGTTGTACTGTGTGCGCCAACTGTCGCAATGTCGTTTGCGCCATTGACACCAACCGTATATCCTGCGGCATATACATTGCCCGCTCCGTCAGTGGTTACCGATTGAAAACTTTCTTTGGTAGCCGCAGTCCCGTAATAACTGAACCAAACCCTACTACCACTGCCGTTGAACTTGGTAATAAAGCAATCTGGGCCAGTACTAAGTGCTGTGCGGAATGCGCCAGGCGTAGCCAAGCCCGAACTACTCGTATTGCCCACTACATAGATATTTCCCGTTGCGTCTGCGGTAATACCTTCGCCGGATTCATCTCCACTTCCGCCGAGATAAGTTGACCAAATCAAGTTGCCCGCAGTATTGTATCGTTGGATAAAAATATCACTACTACCGCCCACAGTTGATTGATAGGCACCGCCAGTGGCAATATCTGTAGTGCTATAAGTTACGCCAGTAGCATAAACGGCACCACCAGTCGCTGTGGCCACGCCATTTACTTGGTCGGGTGTATTTGCAGTCTGACTGCCCACATAAGTGCCCCAAATAAGGTCCGGAGTTGGGTCAATAATTAAGGTCTTTGTATGGTCATAAGCTGGAACCTGAAAAGCATACAAGCCACTATCCCCAATGTAGGAGACTGGAATCGTTTGGTTGCTTTCTTCAATAAAAGTTCTCGGGATGCTTTCTGAAAGTGTACCTGTTGCCAGTACCATCACAATCTTTCCTTCTTGAAGCCTGATACTATCAGCCCCTTTGTATCGAATTCGAATATTAGTTGCATCACCGCCGGGATGAATGATAAAACTGTATTCTGCCAGCTTTTCGCTGCTTGCTTTTGCCTCAAAGACCAAATCAATTTTCGGGTAAAGCTCCTTATAAATTACTTTTTCAAACTGCTGAACATTAGCGTGGATTTGACTACCTTGATAGTAGCTAAGCCTTGCCTGCAACGGCTTTTCCGCAATTATCAAAGGAGAATTGTTGGCATCTTCAAATTCGATATCTACCCGATGAAACACCTTACCGCTTTTCGGATTTTTTATTGCGCCATCTCGCATCCAGCTATCATAAGAAAATCCAGCTTTACGAAGCTGAATATTTAGCGCTGGTCTGTTCAGGAGATATTTCACCTCAAGATTTGGCCGCCCTGTCTGGTCAATAACTTGGCCTTTATTTTGAATAAAGCCCATTTGCTTTTCCGCTAAGGAATGCCTGCCTTGCGCAGTAGCTGGCAACCAACGCATAGCGGATAGTAGTAGAAAAAGCGAGGCAAAGGCAATGTTTCTCATATCAATTTCTTTAGAAATTATTGGATAGTTGGCGATTTGCGTTAAGATAATGTTGTCCTTACTTAAAACGCAAGTATTATTATATAATCTTTTCGTCTGCACTTATTTCATCAGGATTGTCAATCCCCTTTAAGAACACACACGAAATAAAATGGCAATTGGATGGCAAAAGTTTCAAAAACATTAGGATTCTTTCGTGCAATTTCTGCGTCGAATTGCTGTATGAAGGGTGGCTTCATAGCTGGCAATTATTATTCTGCAGAAAGTGTATTTAAGCCACAAGAAAATTCTCTGATGGAATCAAAAATATTCTCCTCGGCTAAGGTTTATTGAGCCAAATCATTCCCTGTTTCGCCCTTTGTTAAAAATCAAATCTCCCTACAACAATTTCGCACAATTCCCGAAAGGCATATGCTACTTTTGGCCGCCTTACCTTCATCCTCTATGCGCTATACCTTCCGCAGGGCCAAAGACCCCAACGCCAAGCCCAAAAAGAAAAAACCAGTTTGGCGGGAATGGCTTGATGCTGGCGTTTTTGCCATCGTGGCGGCTACGCTTATTCGCACCTTTATTCTCGAGGCTTATACCATTCCGTCAGAAAGTATGGAGGGCACTATGCTGGTAAACGACTATCTCTTTGTGAGTAAAATGCACTATGGTGCTCGCATCCCAATGACACCGATTGCTGTACCGTTGGTACACAATGAAATGCCGATTGTGGGTGGAAAAAGTTATACCGATGCCGTACAATGGGGCTACCATCGTCTGCCCGGTTTCAGTAACGTCCAACGCTATGATGTAGTAGTTTTCAACTTCCCCGATGGAGATACCGTGTTGCTTGACGAAAGCGGTCACCCACGCCAAGACGATTATTATTCCCTCGCTCGCATCATTCCACGAGAACAATTGTTGGCCAATGGCTACGAACATCGCCCTGTAGATAAGACAGATAACTACATCAAACGCTGCGTGGCCATCCCAGGAGATGTACTAGAAGTGCGCGAAGGAAAACTCTTCATCAACGGCCAGCCATCTCCCACTTTTCCGCATATCAAGAACGAGTATAGTGTGGTCACAAAACGCGGTGGTTTTAGCGATGAAACCGCCGAAGCCAATCATATCAACATGAACCCCGACAAAGACATTCGCCAAGGCCCTCCAGGTACTTCCATGAATGTACTTTTGCAGAATAAATATGTAGAAGCCGTCCGCCACGCTCCGGAAGTAACGAGTCTAACGCTCTACACCCAACCCAAAGGATATGTAGGCGGCCCTATGAACTGGACTTTCCCCGATGACACTGTGCATTACAAATGGAATCTGGACAATTATGGGCCTATAACCATTCCCACAAAAGGACAAACCATTTCGCTTACTCCTGAAAACATTGCTGAATACCGCCGCTTGATTTCGGTATATGAAGGCAACAAACTTGAAGAGCGTGATGGCCAATTCGTTATCAATGGCAAAGTGACTAACACCTATACCTTCAAGATGAACTACTACTGGATGATGGGTGATAACCGACACAACTCTCTCGACTCGCGCTACTGGGGCTTTGTGCCCGAAAGTCATGTGGTAGGTAAAGCTTGGTTTGTATGGCTTAGCTATGGTGAGCATGGCATCCGCTGGAGCCGATTGTTCCGGGGCATTCATACCTTGGAAGAGTAGGTTTTGGTAGCTCGTTTTGGAATCTGATTCGAAGGGATTTGGGCGCCTTAACGGGCTATCCGCTGCAATCTTTTGTTCGCCATCAACGCCGCCTAAAGTACAGTCGACACCTAATGCGAACAAAAGGATTTTCGCTACTATCCCTGGCGCAGGCCTTCGTCTATTGGTTCGTTTCCACTTGAAAAGGAGCTTATATTTCGACAATAATTTTCTAAGGAAAGTTAGGCTGGGCGGAGGTTTTGGGAATTCGTCAGCGTAAGCTGACGGATGGACTTTGGGCAGCGTCCGCTGCCCAAAAAAACTTCAGGAAAAATTTCCCAAAGTATCTCCCCCAGCCTTAAAGGGCGACTGCCACCAGCGCGGCGGTAACACCCTTCGCGAATTCAATAAAACCGTATTATCCTTACAACATTCATCGTCGCCTACCCTATTTCCTTACTTTGCCAAATGCCTCACTCCTTTCTTCTTTTGATATTTCTTTTTACATCGACTCATGCTCCCGCACAGCCGGATGTGGCATATGGTCAAGTAATATATCGCCAACTTTGTAAAAATTGCCACAAGCTAGACCGAAATGCCCACGGACCAATGCTGGAGGGAGTTCTAGCACGCTGGCATGGCAACGAAACCGCCTTGAAATCCTACATCCTAAATTCACCAAGAATGATTGCCGCTGGCGATACCATCGCCGTAAAAATCTGGAAGCAATGGAAGCATCGAAAAATGCCGCCATTCCCCAATTTGACGGATAAAGATTTAAATTGCCTACTCGCTTTTATTGAACAAAAACACTGAGTCTTATCATATCCACTTTCGAATTGAAATTCGGAAGTTTACCTTCGTGCAACCACCTTTATCACTATACCTTTTAAAATAAAAAAATGTCGGCAACAACGCAAAGAAATGTAGATGTCCTCGTCATCGGAGCAGGCCCATCAGGCAGTATTTCAGCAGCCATCATGCACAAGCACGGGCTAAATGTAGAAGTGGTAGAAAAAGCCCTTTTCCCGCGTTTTGTAATTGGCGAAAGCTTGTTGCCACGCTGCATGGAAGCCCTCGAAGAAGCTGGAATGCTTGAAGCAGTAAAAGCAAAAGGATTTCAACAAAAAAATGGAGCAAAATTCGTTTGGGGCGATAAGCTCTGCGATTTCAACTTCGACCAACAATTCACCAAAGGCTGGAGCTGGACTTGGCAAGTAAAACGCGCAGAATTTGATAAAATCCTCGCCGACGTTTGCGTGTCACAAGGCATACCCGTTTGCTACGAGACAGAAGTAATCAATGTGGTGATAGCCGAAGACGGAACCTCCGTAACAACCGTTCGCGAAAAAGACGGCAGCCTATCAGAAATTCATGCTAGATTCATTGTAGATGGTAGTGGTTATGGTCGCGTGTTACCCACCCTCTTCGACCTCAACAAACCCAGCACACAATACACACGCACCGCCCTTTTTAGCCATATCAAAGACCCTAATCGCCTAGAAGCCACAGAGCCAGATCGAATCATCATCATCGTACACAACCTCAGCACCTGGGTCTGGGTAATTCCTTTTAGTGATGGCACTACCTCCGTTGGTTTTGTAGGAAGTCAAGCGTTTTTTGATGGCTACGAAGGCAGTTCTGAAGAAAAATTATTCGCCATGCTGCGCGATGAACCAAGCCTAGCAAGCCGCTTTAGAAATCCAGAACTCGCATGGACTGAACCTAAAAAGCTTCAAGGTTGGAGCTCTGGTACCACCTCTTTTTATGGAAATGGCTTTGTCCTGACAGGCAATGTCACCGAATTCCTCGACCCCGTTTTCTCCTCAGGAGTCACACTGGCAGCGGTTTCTGCGCAGACGGCCGCACATCTCGTGGTCAAACAATTGAACGGAGAAAAAGTAAACTGGCAGGAAGATTACTCGGATTTTCTCCAAACCGGTGTAGATGTCTTCCGAACCTTCGTTGATACTTGGTACGATGGCACACTCTTTAAAATCATTTTCTCGAACGACCGAGACGAAGAAATGCTCAACCAAGTTTGCTCCGTACTCGCTGGTTATGTTTGGGATAAATCCAACCCATTTGTCAAAAACTCGGATAAGACGGTGAGGACGCTCGCTCGCTTTCTGGAC
This sequence comes from Chitinophagaceae bacterium, assembly GCA_039935335.1. Taxonomy (GTDB): domain Bacteria; phylum Bacteroidota; class Bacteroidia; order Chitinophagales; family Chitinophagaceae; genus UBA1952. The sequence goes on along the minus strand of JBDTKK010000448.1, from coordinate 7,022 downwards.
CATCGGCAAACAGCCAATGAGGAATCCGATAAATCGACCGTATAACTCGGTTTGAAATTCATGCAGCCAATAGGGATTTTTGACTCGGGCTATGGCGGGCTCACGGTCTTCCGGAATATCCGCGAAACCTTACCGCAGTATGACTACTTATACCTCGGCGACAATGCTCGTGCACCGTACGGAAGCCGTTCCTTCGAGTCTATTCATGAATACACTTGGCAGGCCGTTCAATGGATGTTTGCTCAAGGTTGCCCACTCATCATTTTAGCCTGCAATACCGCGTCGGCAAAGGCTTTGCGCAGCATTCAGCAAAAAGATTTACCCGGTAAATATGAAGGCAAACGCGTCTTAGGGGTCATCCGCCCAACAGCAGAAATTATTGGTGAATTCAGCCACACAAATAATGTTGGTGTGCTGGGTACAAATGGAACGGTTACCAGCAATTCTTATCCCTTAGAAATCTCGAAATTTTTCCCTGAATTGACGGTGTATCAGCAAGCTTGCCCACTCTGGGTCCCTCTTGTGGAAGCCGGTGAAGAAGACAGCGCAGCAGCAGATATTCTGGTAGAGGAATACCTAAACCTACTTTTGGCCCAAGCCGCAGATATCGATACCGTCTTGCTAGCTTGCACACACTATCCTTTGCTCGAACCCAATATTCTAAAACATTTGCCGCAAGGCATTCGCCTTGTATCGCAAGGACAAATTGTAGCCAATAGCTTGAAGGAATATTTAATCCGCCATTCCGAGATAGAAAATGCAATTTCTAAGACTGGAGAAATTCGCTTTTTTACGACCGATAACGTGTCAGATTTTGAAGAGAAAGGCACGCGCTTCTTTGGTGAATTCATTAACGCAGAGCAAGTGCATTTGTAGTTCGATTTTTCAATTCTTTCATCCTCTCTTTTTTGAAAAAATGCACCCCTAATTTTATAGACTGATAGTCGTTGAATAATGAACTTTCTGCCTGTCCTTAGTATCCTGGAACCCGAGCAATTGGATACTATGCTCGCTTTTGGCTATTACAGGATGCAGCAAAGTCTATTCACCACCAATTTTGCGCATACCGATGACAGGTCGAGGATTAGCGTCATTTGGGCGCGTGTATTATTGATCGACTTTGAACAAAATCACCGGCTCAAAAAATTACGTAGCAGAACGCGTAAATTTCAGCTAAAGCTTTATCCAACGCGTATTACGGAGGAAGTTGAACAACTCTATGCACGCTATCGAGCCTCCATCAATTTTGATGGCAATGACTCAGTAAGTTCTTGCCTTTTGGGATTCTCTAATCATGATTTTTTCCCGGGAAGAATGTGGGAAATACGCGATGGCGAAAAGCTTATTGCTGCCGGATATTTCGACGAAGGCCAAGAAAGCTGCGCTGGAATCCTCAACTTCTTTGACCCTGACTATAGAAAATACAGCCTCGGGCTCTTACTCTATTTCGAAAGCGTAGCCTTTGCCGCCCATAACGGGAAAACATTCTTCTATCCAGGTTATATTGGCGTAGGTTATCCAAAGTTTGATTACAAACTGGAAGTAGGCGCAGACAGGATAGAACTCTGGCATCCGCGATTGATGTGTTGGTTGCCCTATTTCCCCGAAACCTTGGAGATAATCAGTGAGGACAACGGCAAGAATATTCTCTAAAAACCTTTTGCTAACAATCACCCACTGGCGCGCCATAAGGCTCAAGCCCACCATCCACCACTTTCTGGCGATACAGCTTGTGCTTCCAGCAAATCAACGGTGGTTCGTTAGGATCTTGATCCATTAGAAAAGTTCCGGATTGTTCAAGGCCCGAATCAGTACCTGGATTTGAAAAAAGGAGAGGAGCTGTAGCTCCGGCTGACGGAGATTGTAAAAGCCTAACATCAATCGGCGGTGCGGCAGAAGCTGATTTTTCTGTTTGCGGCGGCAAATGAGTTTCGGCGGAAATGTTGGCCGCACGTCCTAGTAACCTAGCAATAAGATTTCTTGATTTCATAGATAAAGCGAATTTTTAGTTGAATTTTTGAGAAGCTACTTTGGCAAAATCAATGCGCTTCATGTCGTCTGGAAAGGCATCTTCCACTTTAAAAACGTAAGACCTTGGGCCACCAAATTTGTTCTTCGCTTCCACCACCAATCGGTTCACGCGAAGGGTGTTCGCACTCATGTCATCTATCACAAAATAAAGTTGCTCTTTGCCTTTTGGAAGCAACACAAATCCCTGGCTTTCTTCCTTCACGATAAGCGGCGTATTAAAATAAATTGTACCGGCAATTTCGTTCGCAATACCTCGATATGCCTTCCCAAAACCGTAGGCCACTTGCTTCCTTTTCTTGAAATCATATCGATACCAAACGGAATAATAATACCACCTTGACTCGTCGCATTTAGTGCTCACTTTCACCAAATACATATCTTGATAATAGCCCGTTCGAGGAGCTTTATAATCCACCAATTCTCGGGTACTGGAATCGTTGATAGATGCCTGAATTATTAAATTTCCGTCTTCCACTAGCTTTTCCCGGAAGGCTGTTTTGTAAACAACAATGCCTGTAATGGCACTTGAATCTTCCGTTTTACAAGCTTTATCCAATGCCTTTGCATAAAAGCCTGGCATTAAGGTATTACTCCGAGTAAACTCCGACTTTAGTCCGCCACAACTTACGAGGAAAAAAGCAAGAAGAGTAAGGTAAATAAGTTTAGTTTTTAAATCCTGCATCACGATAGTTTTGATAGGTTCCGCCGATGAAAAATCTATTCGCATCATTGTTTGGATGCAAAGCATAATGCCCTAATGTGTGGATAATATCTTGCAGCCCAAAAGGTATTCCTTTGTCCGTTCTCAAGGAGCCGATAGCACCGATATCGATGCCAAAATTTCTGTAGGGCATGATGCGTAAATCATAAACCGAGGTATTGAAATTGGCCGGAAGTTCCGATTCCTTGGCATCATCAGGAAGGTTGTAATCCGGCACGCGGATGCCCAGCAAAGACGACATTTCATAGAGCATCGGTTTGTATCCGGTGAACTGGTCAAACAAAAATTCTACGCTATTGTATTGGTCATTATTATGAAAAAACAGCCCCAAACCTCCAGTCCAATAACGGTCAAAATGGTCGGAAATGGGCATCCATTCAATGGGTGCACCACCGTCATTATAATAGTTGATGGTGAAGTCGCCAAAGGAGCCTGTGATTGCACCGAGCACCTGATTTCGTTTGTGATTATTGAACAGAAAAATGCTGGAAATCATCACAGCATTGCGCACATTGGTGCTAAAATTGTAAGCCGCAGAATTCCCGACTGTCCGGAAATATTTGGTGTAAAAAGGATCGCCCCACCAACCGCCAGCAGTAAAGGAATTAGCGAAATCCACTTGTACATCATCCGCAAGCGGATTAAGATTTGCCCCTAAAGATTTTCCGTAAACAGCAATAGTCGGGCCATAATTCAATAAGAAATGATGCTTGTTTACAGCAGATGCGCTCAAGCCCGCGAATGCTTTCCAACCCGGGAATTTCTGACCCTGGCCAGTGTAGAAATAGAGGTTAAAACCAAAATTGAAATTACCATTGTATTGCCAATCTGCATCCGCTTGCGCGAAGGTCTTACAAGGTAAAAGGAACAGCAGAATTAGAACAATCCACGGGAGCATTTTCATTAAATGCAGCATTTTAGTGGAGACTAAGATAATCCTTGAAACATATTTCGGCAGCAATTAGAAAATATATCCGTGGATAAATGATTTTCGATTTACTGGCATCATTTTTTTGCATGGAAAATGAGCAAGTTGTGAATAGCCGTGGATATCGACGGGGGAAACCCACTGTTCGATGTTGGGAAGATTATTTGGGTTTCTCGCTAATGCCATTTGTGGTGATTTTCCCCACAAAGTCTGCGATTTTCTAACACCGCTGATGCTAATTCACGAACGTATATTTCTACAAAGAGCTGGAATCCACAAATCCCCAAAAAGCTGTGGAAAGCCTTTATTTATCGGCTTATTAACGGGGAAAGAAAGCGGAAATTTTCTTAGAAAATAGGAATGTTGTAACTTGCTGTGTGGATAGCGTCTTTCTATCAACAGGCTAACAGACATAATGATGGTAGCTTGTTTTTTTTAAAAATTTCGAGTCATTATTTATGAATGTGGATTTCGCAAGCGCAGCAAAAAAAATTGCGCGAGATGGCTTCTTGAATGAGGAAATTGATCCTTCTTTAGATTTATTCGAAGAAATCGATAGATTGAAAAAGGAGAAGAATGCCATCATCCTAGCGCACTATTATCAGGAGCCGGATATTCAGGACATCGCTGATTATATAGGTGATAGTCTTGGCCTCGCCCAAAAGGCAGAAAGCACCGATGCCGACATGATTGTCTTTGCCGGCGTGCATTTCATGGCAGAAACGGCTAAGATTCTTAACCCAAACAAGAAGGTTTTGTTGCCCGATTTGAATGCTGGCTGTTCCTTGAGCGATAGCTGTCCTCCAGCTTTGTTTAAGACTTTTAAAGAACAACATCCAGACCATATTGTGGTCACTTACATCAATTGTTCTGCGGGCATGAAGGCATTGAGTGACATTATTTGTACCTCATCAAATGCGAAGCCGATTATCGACTCCTTACCTCCAGATCAGAAGATTATTTTCGCACCCGATCGTAATTTGGGAGCTTGGATAAATAAGCAAACTGGTCGGCAAATGTTGTTGTGGAACGGTGCGTGCATGGTACATGAAATGTTCTCTTTGGAGAAGATTACAAAGCTAAAAGTGCGGCATCCCGAAGCGAAGTTGATTGCTCATCCAGAATGTGAAGAGCCCGTTTTGCGGATTGCAGATTTCATCGGTTCTACGTCTCAATTGCTTTCTTATATCGTTAATGATTCGGCGGATTCCTTTATAGTAGCTACTGAGGCAGGTATTTTGCATAAGATGCAGCAACAGGCACCGCATAAGACTTTAATCCCAGCTCCGCCAGATAACTCATGCGCTTGCAATGATTGTCCGCACATGAAGCTTAACACTTTGGAGAAGCTTTATTTGTGCCTAAAGAACGAACTTCCAGAGATATTGATGGAGGAAGGTTTGCGTCTTGCTGCGAAAAAGCCCATTGATAGGATGATGGAATTAAGTAAGGCCGCAGGACTTATTTAAGGAGTTGGTTCAGAATTTTTTTGCACTGTAGAGAAAAATCGTTATTTTTATCCAAAATTAAATTGTCCATGAAAAGACTAGTTACAACATTATCTGTTGTTGCGGCGGTATGTATGTTACTCCCGTCAGCGTTTGCCCAAAATCAGCCCATGAGTGCTGGTTTGATTAAGCCGAATCTTTCGGCTGCTCGATTCCTAGTAAATAGCCCCAGTACAATTGGTGGCTTGAAAAAGATTACGATTGCTCCTTGGGGTGATCAAGTCGCTGTTCCAATAATCAATCAGCCCGTTGTTGCTGGTATAGATAGTTTGGCACTCCTTCCGCTGACGAATGCAGCGGCAATCAACGGAAAGATTTGTTTGTTGTTTCGCGGAGCCGGTGTCACATTTGCCCAGAAAGCTCAGTATGCGCAGAACGCTGGAGCTATTGCGGTAATTATTGTGAACAACGTTCCTGGTCCGCCATTAGGTATGGCTAACACAGGCACAACAATATTAACGATTCCTGTGGTGATGGTTTCTGATGTTGATGGTCAAGCAATGTATAGCGCTCTGTATGCGTCTCAGCCTGTATTCGCATCTATCGGTTCTTGGAATCTTGGCGGTGCCCATGATTTGGCAATATTGCCCGGTTTTCAAGCAACGCCTCATGCTATGGTTATTCCTAAATCTCAATTAAGTGTTGGCGCGAATAGCCAGCCTTACAAGAATTTTGTTGCCGGTGCTATCGTGAATTACGGTACAAGCACTGAAACCAATGTCGGTGTTTCGGATTCTGTAATTTGGACACCAACCGGCGGAAGTCCAACAACTGTTCACACTGGTGGATATACTGTTTCTTCAATTTCGCCGCTGGATTCTGTAAAGTTTGGTTTTGGTGGAAGCACTACAAGCTATTCTCTTCCAGCCCCTACATCTACTGGTACTTATACATATAATTACCGGATCAATTACCCGGGACCTGATGCGGTTCCTCAGGATAATGTTTATCAGGATGTAATGACTGTTAGTGATTCTATATTCTGCAAAAGTAACTATAACTTCACAACAAACCGACCAGTTACTACTTTAGGGATTCAACCTGCAGGCACTACAACAGACTTCAGCCTTGGCCCAGTTTTCTACGTAGCCGATGGTGGTTATGCGGGTCTTAAATTGCAGTATTCTTTGAGTAAGAATGGCGTTCCCACCTTGGACGGAGAAGAGACTTATGCCTTGGTGTATAAATGGGTAGATGGTTCTAACGGTTCTAGTTTAGATTCTTTCATTGAAGCGCCAGAATTAAAGTTGGTTGCTTATGGATTTAAGACACCTCTGACCACTGCGGATTCAAGTGGTGCTTCTATTATGATGAATCTTAGAGACGTTTCTAGTCCAGTAAAGAAAATGGTTTTGGATAGTAACTCTTGGTATGTAACACTTGCCCAAGGCACTTCAAATACCTTTGTTGGTGTCGATGAGACTGTAAGTTGTTTCACCCGTGCCTATGAACAAAGCCAGGTTTTCGGATATCAAGATAACCCTATGATGTTGTACACCGATTTCTATACTAGCATCGCTACTTCTACTAATACTATGATAACCTTCCCTTTTGGTGGAAATGGATATTATGCGGATTCTACAATGTTTGATAGGTTCTACTACACTCCAGCGGTTGCCTTCCATATTTCTAAGAATAAGGTAGGTGTAACACCTCCAGGTGCTGTTGTAGGTATTGGGGAGCCAGGAACATTTAGTGTGTATCCTGTACCAGCAACAAATTTTGTGACTGTTGATGCTAAGTTCAATGCGACTGCGAAAGTGGTGAATTATCGCCTTTTGGATATTAACGGTAAATTGGTCTATAAGCTCGATAGGACTAATGTCTCTTCCGA
>JBDTKK010000447.1:0-3432 GCA_039935335.1 Chitinophagaceae bacterium | reverse complement strand
GGAGTAAGTCACCGGTTCGTAACCCAAGTCGCTATTGATCTTCATGACCGCAAGTCCGGTGGTCAGGCCGAAGATTTTGGCATTGGGGTACCGCTTTCTGCTGAGCTTAAAAATCATTTGCTTGATTTCTTTGGCGAGGCCGCCCTTTCGAAATACAGGATTGACAATCAGCCCTGAATTGGCGACATAGGTATCATGACTCCAGCTTTCGATATAGCAAAAGCCAGCCCACGTGCCGTCTTTACTTAGGGCAATTACTGCCTTATTTTCCAGCATTTTCTTGCTGATGTATTCAGGATTGCGGCGCGCAATGCCTGTGCCGCGCGCTTTTGCGGATGCGGCCATTTCTTCGCAGATAATATCTGCGTATCCGGTATGGCTGCCATCGGCAACCATCACCCGAAAGGTGTTGCTCATGAAAAATTCCTTTTAAGGAAAAATTGAAAAGAGAGGAGATTCGCGGTAATGCCCCAATGGGGATGCGCGAAGGGGAACACTAAAGGCTCAAGCCAAAAGTGTCAAGACAGAATTTGCCGGCTTATGCGCCGGTATCAACGTCGGATGGGCGCGAGTAGCGCTGGGTAATAAAAAGCTGGAGCTAAAACAGCTTCGGCAAAAAAACCAGCGCCGGCACGCAAAGCCGCAATAGGAGCGACTATTACCGGGAGCAGGAAGGTTTTTTTCATTTCGTCAATTGACTTGTTGTAAGAAGGATAGTTTTGTTTCTAAGAAACGGTTTGCAATGTCCTAGTGCAAAGAACGTTGTTTCCCAAGGATGATTTCAAACATTCTTGGTTAAAATTTCGAAACACCCTTGTGCAAAAATGCCGAGGCCTACAGCAATTCTGTCCTTTATTTTTGCCCTTCTTACCATGCAGCAATACCTCACGCTACTCCAACACATTCTTGATAACGGCGCCGAAAAATCAGACCGGACTGGCACGGGAACTATCTCGACTTTCGGCTATCAGATGCGCTTTGATTTGACAAAAGGTTTCCCGATGGTGACAACGAAAAAGCTGCACCTGAAGAGCATTGTCTATGAATTGCTCTGGTTTTTAAATGGCGATACAAACACTAAATACCTGAACTTAAACGGCGTAAAAATTTGGGACGAATGGGCAGACGCAGAAGGAAATCTCGGACCAGTTTATGGGCACCAATGGAGGAGTTGGGTGGGAGCTGACGGCACGACTTACGACCAAATAAAAAACGTAGTGGAAGAAATAAAACGCAATCCCGACAGCCGACGATTAATCGTTTCCGCCTGGAATGTGGGCGACTTGCCGAAGATGGCTTTGAGTCCTTGCCATGCGCTATTTCAGTTTTATGTAGCCGATGGAAAATTGTCTTGTCAACTCTATCAACGCAGTGCGGATGTCTTTCTGGGCGTGCCTTTCAACATTGCATCTTATGCTTTGCTCATGCTGATGATTGCCCAGGTTTGTGATTTAAAAGTCGGAGAATTCATCCACACTTTTGGCGATGTGCACCTTTATAAAAACCATCTTGAGCAGGCTAAATTGCAGTTGACGAGAACGCCACATCCTTTGCCTCAGATGAAACTCAACCCTGAAGTAACGGACATTTTCAACTTTAAGTTTGAAGATTTCTCTTTAGAAAATTATGTGGCGGATGCGCCTATTAAGGCACCGGTGGCAGTGTGAAATCCAACCTCGCTTTGAGAAATCGGGAAAACCTACCACGGAGACACAGAGGCACGGAGTTGCACGGAGCATATAGTGCTAAGAACTCAGAGACCATAAAGACCTGTAGCGTTCTCGCTCAAAAGAACCAAGGCTTTATGTAAAGAAAGACATGGGAAAGTCGAACTTTGAAAAGGAATAGATTTATCGAACAAAAAAGAAGCCGGACTGTTACCAATTCAGTCCGGCGATTTGTATTTTAAATTGGGCGATTTTTAATCCGCCAGTGCAACCACTTCCCTCACCTCGGGTATCATCCTTTTCATCATGCCTTCAATGCCTGCTTTCAAAGTAATCATGGAAGAAGGACAACCAGAGCAAGAGCCTTGCATCATCAGATTGACTACACCATCATTATAGCTGCGGAAAGAGATAGCACCTCCGTCCATCTCAACAGCCGGTTTCACATAATTTTCAAGAAGCTCTTTAATGCGCTTTACAATATCCGAGTCGTCCTCGTTTGTGACGTTAGTATTGGTTTTCTTGACCACCACTTCGTCTTCATTAATCACTACTTTCCCTTCTTCCAAATACCCTTTCAAAAATTCGCGAATGGTAGGAATAACATCGTTCCATTGCGTGTCGGCAGTCTTGGAAAGGGTTACAAAATTGGACGCGATAAACACGCCACGGATAAAAGGGAACGCAAATAATTCTATGGCAAGTGGCGAAGGGAAGGCTTCACTTTCTTCAGGGAAATCAATGCTCTTGCCTGGATACAAAAGCTTGTTGGCCACGAATTTCATCGTCTCCGGATTTGGGGTCATCTCGGTATAAATACTTACTACGGTATTTCCTGTCTTCAGCATGTTTTTCAATTTTTACAAAAGTACGGCACAGCCTTGCGCTGCACTATCATTTTCGGTAATAAGGCAACAAGCAGACCCAATCTATGCCTCTTGCCAACATCGAATAGTCGAACTTCAAGAAAGCCAACGGCCTGATATTTTAGACCTTTGGTCAAAATGGGATTTTTATGAAAAAGCTTTGGATAACCTTACTGGTAATTACCACTATTAGCGTAGCTGCCTACGCGCAAACACAACGAACTAGCCGCACAAACAAAAGAACGCACGACCGCAGTGAGGTGACAAAAGAAGGAGTCAGTACTGACCAGGACAAGAACAATCCTAGCCAGAAGACGGAGACCAAAGCGGCTAAAAATGATTCGACGAAGGCGCAGAAGAAGAAAGGGAAAAAGTAGAGGGTTGGTTTGGTTGTGACAGAGCAATGGCGACCATAGTCATGCTAATGGATTAATTTTGAGAATACCCTTAAATGACTGGATATGTTGTTTGGATTTGTGAGTATTGGCCCTGAAATTATGAGCGGAACACCAGTGTTTGCAGGAACGAGAGTACCTGTAAAAAACCTGTTTGACTACCTCGAAGGCGGAAATGACTTGAGCGAATTTCTCGATGATTTTCCCTCGGTATCGAAGGAAGCAGCATTGGCAATATTAGAAGTTGCTAGACGAAATAGGACAACAGAAAAGGGACTTCCTGAAAATTTTGCTTGACGAAAGCCTTCGACGAAAACTTAGAAATCCCTTCGGAACGAACCATGAAGTTTGGACAGTGCGCCACATAAATTAGTTAGTGCAACGATTGACGGTATAAAACCAAAACGGCCACAACTCTTCTCAAGTTGTGGCCGCATTTTTTCATAAAACCTCTTAAACCGAAAAGCTCTCTCCGCAGCCACAGGTGCGGCTTGCGTTCGGATT
>JBDTKK010000446.1:0-3774 GCA_039935335.1 Chitinophagaceae bacterium | reverse complement strand
AGTGGGTGTCGCTGCTCAATTGGGTAATACAACAGTCCTTCCCAACGGAACCATACTTGCGGCTGGATTAGGCTGGGGCACAATAGCCCATAACAATGATACCGTCATTTTACGAAACTATGCACGCCAGCCATTTTATATAATAGTTGATTCGAATGGTAATTTGCTGAAAATGGAGGGGGTAGTTGCGCATCCAAATTTTAAATATCCATTAATCGGATCTAACGCCTTCTCGGCAGCCGCTGTGGATAGGGCTGGAAACATTTATTTTGGTGGTTATCAATATCTTGATACTTTAGAATTTCCAGGTGGCGTTAGGAGTTCGACGAATGGTGGTAACGGCAGGGTTGCTGGCTTCATTGCCCGCTTGGGTGTAGATTGTCGATGTACCACGATAGCGAAGGCTAGTTTCAAAGACTCCTTGACGCAAGATGGCCGCAATCTATATTTTAGTTACACGGGTACTACGGAATTTGTTGATAGCCTAGTTTGGAGTTTTGGTGATGGGCAAAAGAAGAAACTTACTTCCGGCTTTGCCACTCGCTTTATACATACCTATGCAAGTGGTGGCGACTCTAGGAAGGATACCATTTCTGTTACGGTTTACGGGCCTTGTGGTATTAGTAAATACTACAAATATCCGGCTTCGGTAGGCGTGCCTAATGTTGTAAATGGTATGTCATTTCAGCTTTATCCTAATCCTGCCCAACATGGCCGTTTTACACTTTCCTGTCAAGCGGTTGTTGCTATTTCAAACGCAAATATTATCGTTACTGACTTCACCGGGCGGCAAGTTTATCAGAAACAATTGCATCCAAGCAATACTCATTTTGACGAGCAAATTGATTTGAAGGACATAGCACTGGGCGTCTATTTTATCAACTTTAGTGCGGATGGTATGAGGATGGTGAGTAAGGTGGTACTGGAATAAACCAAACTTTTTCAGGCTTAGCCAGTAAAAACAATGGGCATTGAATTTCAACAGAAACTCAATGCCCATTTGCATGATGCGTATTAAAGAAGACTTACGCTTCAGCCTTCAGCATTTTAGAATATTTCGTACGGTCATTCTCATCAAGCATTATCTTTCTAAGACGAATGCTCTTTGGCGTCACCTCTATGCACTCATCTTGCTGGATGTATTCCATGCACTCCTCCAAACTCATTTGAATCTTTGGCGTGATAGAAGCAGAACCATCAGAACCAGATGCACGGTGGTTTGTCAATTTCTTGCCTTCAATCGCATTTACATTCAAATCTCCCGGCTTAATGTTTTCCGCAATGATTTGACCAGCATATACTTCCTCTCCTGGGTCTACAAAGAAGGAGCCACGGTCTTGAAGTTTATCAATTGAATAACCTGTGGTAGCGCCTGTAAACTTTGAAATCAATACGCCATTGCCACGACCGGGAATAGTTCCTTTCCAAGGCTTGTACTCGTTGAATCGATGCGCCATTACCGCTTCGCCAGCAGTAGCCGTGAGCATTTGGGAACGCAAACCTATCAACCCCCTGGAAGGTACATCAAACTCTAAGTGTTGCATTTGACCTTTAGTTTCCATGATCGTCATTTCTCCTTTACGTTGTGTAACGAGGTCAATTACCTTGCCCGAAACTTCTGCCGGAACATCTACCACTAGCAATTCATAAGGCTCACATTTCTTTCCGTCAATGTATTTCACGATTACCTGCGGCTGACCAACAGTCAGCTCATAACCTTCGCGGCGCATCGTCTCTATCAATACAGAAAGGTGAAGAATACCACGGCCAAAAACGAGGAACTTATCAGCATCGTCAGTATCTTCTACACGCAAAGCCAAGTTCTTCTCTAACTCTTTATAAAGTCTGTCGCGGATATTCCTGCTGGTCACAAACTTTCCTTCGCGACCATAAAACGGTGAGTTATTGATAGAGAACTGCATGTTCATCGTTGGCTCATCAATTTCTGTAGGCACCAATGCTTCAGGATTCTCAAAATCGGCGATGGTTTCCCCAATCTGGAAGCCTTCGATACCGACAACAGCACAGATATCCCCCGCCTTTACTTCCGATACTTTCTTCTTGCCCATTCCCTCAAAGACATAAAGCTCTTTCACCTTGCCCTTCACGAAAGATCCGTCCAGTTTGCAAAGCTGGATGTTCTGCGAATCCTTGATTGTTCCACGTGTAACCTTCCCTACCGCAATACGGCCAAGGAAGTTAGAGTAGTCCAAAGAAGTAATTTGGAGTTGAACCGTTCCTTCTGCTTGAATCGGCGCGGGTACCTTAGCAACAATCATGTCCAGAACCGCATTAATGTTGTCGGTTGGCGTGTTGGTAGTATTGTACCAACCTTGCTTTGCAGAGCCATAAAGCGTTGGGAAGTTCAATTGCTCCTCTGTAGCATCAAGCTGGAAAAAGAGTTCAAATACCGCATCATGCACCTCTTCTGGTCGGCAGTTAGGCTTGTCCACCTTATTGATAATCACGATAGGATGAAGACCAAGGTTCAAGGCTTTCTGTAGTACGAAGCGCGTTTGTGGCATTGGTCCCTCAAAGGCATCTACCAAGAGCAGCACACCGTCCGCCATTCTCAACACGCGTTCCACTTCACCGCCAAAGTCGGCGTGACCCGGAGTATCGATAACGTTGATTTTAGTATCACCATAAGTCACGGAGATATTCTTTGCCAAGATGGTAATTCCTCGCTCGCGCTCTAAATCATTACTATCCATGATGAGTTCACCAGTTTCCTGGTTGTCTCTGAATACCTTGGTAGCGTGAATGATTTTGTCAACCAGGGTCGTCTTACCGTGGTCAACGTGTGCAATGATGGCGATGTTTCTAAGCTGCATTTGTGTTTTGTAAATTATTCGAAATAAAAAAAGCCTTGCATCAGGACAAGGCTCCTTAACGGGGCGCGAAGGTACGCATAATTATGGACACATGCTTTCTTAAATATTTCAGTTCATTTTGAACGGTGCAATCATCTGAAATTCGGGGATTTGCACGATGAGTTCCTTCTTGTTGTACAGATTCTCCATGTTGTAAATGCCGTACATCTTGCCCATATCCGTTCTTAAACTACAAGCAGACACGTATTGGTAGGAATTTCCCGGCTCAATGATTGGCTGCACGCCAACCACACCTTCTCCTTCCACTTCGCGATGACTGCCGTTGCTATCCACAATATGCCAATGACGGCGCAACAGCTTCACGGGCATCGTGCTGAAGTTTTCAATCGTGATTCTATAGGCAAACAGATACTCGCCATTGACAGGATTGCTTTGGCTGCTTTGATAAAAACTCTCTACGGTGACGCTAACGCCTTCCGTTACTTGCTGCACGGGTGTTGCCATTTTCCTATTCCTATTGTTTCAAAAATACCGAATTCTGGGTTCATTCTTTGAAAGAATTCAGCACTTCCCGAATCATTTGTGATTCAAAGCCGCGTTGGGCTAGGAAAGCATAAACCCTCTGATTTTTCTTAAATGAATTTCGCTCTTTGGAAAGACATTCCAACTTCTTTCCCGCCAATTCCTCGAGTGTCCGGAAATATTCATTGACATCAATTTCCGTCAAAGCGAGCTTGATGAGATAGGGAGAAATACGCCGTTGCTTCAGCCCTTGTGTGATTTTTACTCTACCCCATTTCTTGAGCCGAAACTTACCTCTTGCATAAGCACGAGCAAATCGCTCTTCATTCAGCAAATCTCGTTCTATCAATAAAGCAATCTGTTGCTCCACATCTGCGGTATAAAGCCCAAGTTCATAAAGCTTATTCCTAACCTCTTG
>JBDTKK010000445.1:0-7304 GCA_039935335.1 Chitinophagaceae bacterium | reverse complement strand
GTGAGTGATGCTTTCCTTCATAATTTCTGGGCATTGGGTATGAGTTCTTCTGCGCACGCTACTATCGAAACAGCAAAGGCATTTTCCTTTACCGACTTCCGGGAAGACCTAAAAGCGGTGACAGTTCCAACCCTAATCATCCATGGCGATGGCGATAAGACTGTGCCCATTGAGGCTTCCAGCGAACGCACGGCAAAACTGATTCCACAGGCACAGTACCTCATTTATGGCGGTGCGCCACATGGACTTTGGTACACACACAAGGAGCAGTTTAATGCGGATTTGATAGCCTTTATTAAGGATGGTGTCGTGCAGGAACCTTTTGTAGATTATACCCAACCTTTGGGCAATTTCCCTGGGCTGTCTTATTGATAATTTTCATATCATTTATATTCGTTGGCCTTTCTACTAAGTTCCTGCGTCAATCATCCCCTCCAAATTCAAGCCTTGGATTCAGGCTTGCTATAGCTTTGGCTTTTATGATTGAGTACCGAATTGTGCGACAATTGTGGTTTCTTTTCCTCGTCTTTTTTGCTATAGTAGCCTTGCAAAGTTGTGCTACAACCCGCCGCCATCATGGTTGCGGATGTGGGATGGAAGAGCATGTGGGAAGGTGAAATATAGTGTATCATGTACGATAGGGCATAAAAGACAGGAATCGGACCTAGCGGCTTTTATGAAGCTATGTCACAAGGAAATACCTAGCTAAATTCGGAAATCACCTACTTTTTCTTTTGTCCACGCGTCTTTGGTTTACCGTACTTCTTCATCATTGTAGTACTGTACCGCTCTTTTTTTACCGGGACTTTTGAATTCTTGGCAGATTTTTCATGGAAGGATGCACCACGGCTTTCTGGTATCGAGTCACGAACCTCGATGTTTTTCAACTTCAACTTCGGCATTTCATCCGCCGTTAAAACGTCCGATATTTCAAGCTCTTCAGGTAACGACACCGTTGGAATCTTGTACTTCATCAAGCTCTCCATTTTTTCCTGCCTTTCCTCCTCTCGTTCTGTAACGAAGGAGATAGCAATACCACCCTTGTCGGCCCTGCCCGTGCGGCCAATTCGGTGGATATAGTGTTCCGGGATTTCAGGAAGATCGAAATTGACTACGTGCGTCACTTCTGAAACATCAATACCTCGAGCAATAATATCTGTTGCGATGATGAAACGATAACTGCCCTCTTTAAACTTATTGATCGTGTTGAACCGGTGATTTTGTTCCTTATTAGAGTGTATCACGCCAACCTGATCTATAAAGTCTTCAGCTACCTGACTATAGAGTTGATCTGCAAGGCTTTTCGTGGCTACAAATACCAGCACCTTACTCATGCTGTCGTCCCGTTTCAGCAATAGTTTCAGAAGGTTAACCTTGGTATTCACGTTCGGCACTTTGTAGGCTGTTTGCTCAATGTTTTCCAGCGGAGTTCCTGTTGGTGCAGCTTCTATCCGTACAGGGTCATTAAAGAAGGTATCCAGAATGGCTTCTACATCTTCCGTGATGGTAGCAGAGAACAATAGGTTTTGTCGTTTAGTGGGCAGCAGATCAATAATGCGTTGCAATTGTTGCCTGAACCCAAGGTTCAGTAATTCGTCCATTTCATCAATCACCAGTTTTTTGATGATTTTTGTTTTTAGCGAACCATTTAGGATTAGGTCCAGCAGACGGCCGGGAGTGCCAACAACGATATCCACACCCTGTCTTATTTCAGCAGCCTGCGGTTTTATATTTACTCCTCCATAAGCACCTGCTACACTTACTGATTGATAAGTGGACAATTTATTGACCGCCTCAACTACTTGTATGACCAATTCGCGTGTAGGTACGATGATTAAAGTCTGGGGTGTTTTTTCCTTTGAAAACTGCCATTGGCGAAGGATGGGTAACAAGTAGGCAAACGTCTTACCGGTACCGGTTTGTGCAATGCCACATACATCCCTGCCGGACATGACCACAGAAAATACTTTTTGCTGTATCGTAGTAGGGGAAGAAAAACGGAGATCGGCTAGAGCGTTAAGAAGTGTTTGATTGAGATTAAGATCGCCAAACGTCATTGAGTTAAAAAATATTATTTGTGCTAAGGTAAACCAATATTGCCGGAGGGATTTTCTGAGGAGTCAATACTATCGCGCAGCTACTTTAATACCCGGCATATTTCAAACCTCGAAGGATGCGTAGTTAAATAACATGGCATAAAAAAGCCCCAGCTTTTCAGCTGAGGCTTTGTAGGGAAGACAGGGTTCGAACCTGCGACCCCCTGGTCCCAAACCAGGTGCGCTACCGGACTGCGCCACTTCCCTAAACTAACAACCGACTAAACTATCTTTTACCAACTTAAAAATCTTCTTCTGCGGTGAGGGAGGGATTCGAACCCTCGGTACACTTTAGGCGTACGGCAGTTTAGCAAACTACTGGATTCGGCCACTCTCCCACCTCACCGTTTCCCTTCAAAATAACGCTGTCTTTAGGGTCAGCTTTTTCCGAAAGGACGGCAAAGATAAGGGCAAGAAGCATTCAGCAAAAATCTTTTTTTCTAAACTTTTTTCAGCTCCCCTTTTTCTACTCTGTGGCCCGCGTCCAAGTAGTTGTTCGACCCAATAAACTAATCCCAACATAACCTCGTATTCCTAGCTCCTTGTCACTGCGATAGGTAATGGTACTGCTATAAGTCTTTCCGTTTTTTGGGTCGTAAATCTCACCACCACCATAAGTGTCTTCACTTTTTTTTGTAAACCGACTGAGTACGGGCATATTCATTTCCGGACGGGACCTGAAACTTTCTTTACTATTATTTATATCCAGCTTGGGCTTGCCATCTCTATCCGGCTCTTTCAACCACACAATTTTCCCCCAGAAATAACCATCGACGGCCTTGTAAATCTGAATCTTGGCAGTCTTTTCTTCATTGTACCACAGCCCTTCAATTTTGTCCTTTTGGGCAAATAGCTTAGCGGCACTTCCTCCTAGGAAACCAACCGTCAAAAGCAGCACCAGCGCAAATTTTTTGTACATGGTTTTCGGTTTTTTTGTGTTGATAAATATAATTCAAAAACGCCAACACGAAAGATATTCAGCCCAAAAGACTGCCTTTATCTTTGCGCCCTCATTATGGCAAAAACGCGCGACCTACAAGCTATCATCGGCCACTGCAAAGAATACGGCTTCATTTTCCCTTCCTCCGAAATCTATGACGGCCTAAGTGCCGTGTACGATTACGGCCAATATGGTGCACAGCTCAAGAAAAATATTCGCGATTATTGGTGGCTTAGCATGACCCAAATGCACGAGAATATTGTGGGTCTCGATGCTGCTATTTTCATGCATCCAACTGTCTGGAAAGCCAGCGGCCATGTGGATAATTTCAGTGACCCGATGATTGACAACAAGGATAGCAACAAGCGCTACCGCGTCGACCATCTGATTGAAAATTTTGCCGAACAATGCAAAATGCAAAATTCAAAATGCAAAAATGGCTTGAGTCCAGATGAGCTACTTCAAGAAATGGATGCTTTGTTGGCAAAAGATGACTATTCCGGCCTTAAAGAATTAATAGAAAATGCCGGAATTACGTGTCCTGTTTCAGGCACGTCCAACTGGACAGACGTTCGCCAATTCAACCTCATGTTCCGCACGGAATTTGGGGCGGTAGCTGCGGAAGAAGGTGAGGACAATGGCGTGTATCTCCGCCCGGAAACAGCACAAGGAATTTTTGTGAATTTCCTGAATGTGCAGAAGACAGGAAGAATGAAAATTCCTTTCGGAATAGCGCAAACAGGCAAGGCTTTTAGAAATGAAATCGTAGCCCGTCAATTCATCTTCCGGATGCGGGAATTCGAACAAATGGAAATGCAATTCTTCATTCGGCCTGGCACACAAAAAGAATGGTACGAAAGTTGGAAAAAAGAGCGATTGAACTGGCATCTTACACTCGGCATTCCAGCCGAAGATTTTCGATTCCACGACCACGCAAAACTGGCGCATTACGCTGATGCTGCCTGTGATATCGAGTATGATTTCCCCATCGGATTTAAAGAATTGGAAGGCATTCATAGCCGCACGGATTTCGACTTGCAGCAGCATCAAAAATTCAGCGGCAAGAAGCTTCAGTATTTCGACAATGACCTGGATGAAGCCACCGGCAAGCCTTTCGGTAATTATGTTCCTTACGTCGTGGAAACAAGTATTGGCCTTGACCGAGCATTTCTAATGGTTGTTAGTGCTGCTTACGAAGTGGAAGATTTGAGCACCGAAGAGAAGAAAGACGACCGCGTGGTGATGCATCTTCCGGCTTTCCTTGCACCAACCAAATTGGCCATTCTGCCGCTTACGAAAAAGGATGGTTTGCCGGAATTAGCCCGTGAATTAATGCACACCTGCATGCCTCATTTTGCTTGTTTTTATGAAGAGAAAGATGCTATCGGAAAGCGCTATCGCAGGCAAGATGCGATTGGTACGCCTTTCTGCGTCACCATCGACCATCAAACTAAAGAAGACGGAACAGTTACCATTCGATATCGAGATGCTATGACGCAGGAACGCGTGTCCATGAACTCCGTAAAAGAGCTAGTTTCCGCTGCTTGCTCCCTGCCGTTCCAAAAATAATTCGGAGCTTTCCAAAACCATTTTGAACTTTCACCAGTCTTAAAAAGGAGAAAACATAATTGTGCACGAAATAGAATCCATAATTGAGGAATGGAATCTCGACTCTGGTCTGCGTTCCAAGGAAGAAATCATTGCAGCTCTGGCAGCTAGGGTTGAGTTTCTGATTGCCAATGATTTTATGGGCTTTATCCAATTAATGTATCGGCTGGACGTTTCAGAAAAACATCTGGAACCTGCGCTGGACGCGGAAGACACCGGCTTTCAGGTAGCAAATCTTATTTGGGACAGGCAGGTGCAGAAGAGCATTCTTAGAAAGATGACACCGCCGCCTAAAGGGGGGGATGAGGAGCTGCTTTGGTGAGTTTTGGTTCTAAGGACTAAATCGGACGTGGCTAGGGTTTCTGTCTCCATGAACCATCAAGATTTAGTGATTTTGGGCGTGCCCGCTTTGCCTGCCTTTCAAAGTCTCCGCAATTCTGGAAACCTTTCGATGCGGCAGGAAAAGCGGTCGGGCTTTGCGCTCCAATCTTTTTTGTTCGCCTGCCTGTATTCCTACTCACCCTGAACCTCTTCGCCGGGCGAAACAAAAAAGGATTTCCGCTTCAATCCCTCACGCGGAGGTCGTTTCTATCCGAGCGTGCTTCTGTTTTTTTGACGTTTTTGGTCTTGCCTTCGCTCTGGCACGTGTCTTCAGGCCTCTAGGAATGTGCGTAGATATTCACCATGACGACTGGGAGGGAATTCAAATTTGTAGATGCGTAGTTGACTATAAAGTGTAGGCAAAGATTAATATATAGTGGTGGTAAGCTCCCTCGGTCTCAAGTGGGCTGGCTGCGGGCTTACGTATCATCCTTGCGGGGCGTTGACTTCCTTTTTTACCGATTCAGTTAGAGACCGCTTTCCATAGCGATGCAGTCTGGAGACTTCGCCGAGCGAGGCCTATTTTATCCTTGTTGACACGTACGGACACGCGCCAGGGTACTAGGGTCGTTTAACAATCCCACCTGCATAAAAGCATTATCTTTGTCCAAATCTTATTTCATGAAGAATATCCCATTTAGTGGTTTAAATGTAATCGCTGGAATACTTATTGGGATTGGTGGAGTTGGGATGAACACTACAGACAAAATGCCAGATAAGCTTTATTACGAAGTGTGCCTGGGAATAGGCTTGATAATCTTTGTGATTTATGTAGTTATGAAAATGCTGGAACGTCGTGAAAATAAGTCTAACTAATCTGCTCCCGCCGGCACGGCGCGTGGCTTCTGGCGCGTTAATCTGTTTACAGGTAGTCTGGCATTCAGATTTTTTTTCTAAAAAGTAATTGCATCGCTGCCGATTTATTTACCTCTGCCGTAGCGCGTGCCAAATCCCAACATCATTACAGCATACGGGGCTGGCGCGGGTCTGTGACCCGTGGCCAGTGCTTGTTGATAGATTCAAATCCTAAGTAGTCGACATCCACCGCTGTGGCGCGTGTCTGCTGCCGTGGCGCGTGTCTTCACGCGTCCACTATTCTAAACCCAATCCTCTTCACGCGTCCGGAAATATGCCTGGGAATTCATCATGCAAATTGTGAAGAAAGCCGAATTGGTCAATGCCGGTTTGGTAATAATGTGCAGATGAGTACTTATAGTCAGCGGCGGTGGCCGCAAGTTGCCATTTTTCCGCAAGCGGATTGTTGTGTATATAGTTCAATTTCTGAAAGGCAACTTGTTTGCTTATTAAAATGAAAGCCAGCGAATCGCATTGCCAAAATTCATTGGCTTTATTGTGTCGCTTTACTGCGTACGGAATCAATGCATCTTTCCCTTTTTCGCTAAGCAACAATTGCTTAAACCGATGTGCGGTAAACTTGAACATAGAGCCTTGTGGACTTTCCTTCCCATTGTTCGACGGACGCGCGAGATGACACGCGCCGGGGTGGAAAATCCTGTGGAAAAAATTCTGTTTCCTCTCAAAATAGTTGGCGTAGGTTTGTAACCATTGTATAAGGTTACACAACTTGGTTATGAAAGAATATTTAACGCTCGCTGAAGCCTCGGAACTAATTGGAAAAAGCAAAGAAACGCTTAGACGTTGGGATAGAGAAGGCAAGTTATCCGCTGTCCGTGAGCCTATTAGCAACTATCGTGTGTACAAACGGCAGCAAGTGGAGACGTTGTTTGCTGATTTCTACGATGAAGAAATTGAAGATGCAGTGTCCAATTTTGTGGCCCCTCATAACAATTATTCTGTCCTTGAATTGTTTGCTGGTGCTGGTGGTTTGGCTGTTGGGATGGAAAAGGCCGGATTGAAATGTGTTGCACTAAATGAAATTGATAAATGGGCTTGCCAAACGCTACGCAAAAACCGTCCGAATTGGAAGGTTTTGGAAGGTGATATAAAAACGTTCGATTTCACGGAATATCACAATAAGGTTGACGTAGTTGCAGGCGGTTTTCCCTGTCAAGCGTTTAGCTATGCTGGGAAAAAATTAGGTCTTGCCGATGCGAGAGGAACATTATTTTATGAATTTGCAAGAGTTGTAAAAGAAGTAAATCCTCCGATTTGCATTGGGGAAAACGTCCGTGGATTATTGAGCCACGAAAACGGAAAGACTTTACAAGGGATGATTTCTATTTTGGATGAAATTGGTTACAATGTGGTTCCAGTGCAAGTCTTGAAGGCAATTAACTATCGGGTGCCACAAAAAAGAG
>JBDTKK010000444.1:0-12415 GCA_039935335.1 Chitinophagaceae bacterium | reverse complement strand
CCTCGTGCAATGGCAAATGCGCCCCTATAAAGATGCCAAAGACCTGATGAAGCAGGCAGAGTTTTTTGTGGATGCACTTAGTGGATACAAGAGTGATTTTGCGCTATTCCCAGAGTTGTTCAATGCGCCGCTGATGAGGGAATACAACCATTTAAGTATGCCCGATGCTATTCGCAAACTTGCTGAATACACCGAAGAATTAGTACAGGAATTTTCGCGATTGGCCGTGTCTTACAACATCAATATTATTACAGGAAGTATGCCCGAAATGGTGGATGGGACGCTGTATAATGCAGGGTATCTATGTAGAAGAGACGGCAGTATGGAGCGCTATGAAAAGCTACACATCACGCCCGACGAAACGAGTTGCTGGGGCATACATGGCGGCAATAAACTTCAAACTTTTGAAACTGATTGCGGTCGCGTCGGCATCGTTATTTGCTATGATGTTGAGTTCCCAGAATTGGGTAGAATATTAGCCGATGAAGGCATGGATATTCTCTTCGTACCCTTTCTTACCGACACGCAAAACGCTTATGCTCGAGTTCGATATTGCGCCCAAGCTCGAGCTATTGAAAACGAGTGTTTCGTAGCTATTGCGGGTAGTGTAGGCAACCTTCCAAACGTTGAAAATATGGACATACAATACGCCCAAAGTATGGTGTTCACACCCTGCGATTTTCCCTTCCCGACCAATGGCATCAAAAGCGAAGCCACGCCAAATACCGAGATGATTTTGATAGCGGATGTGGACTTGGATTCGCTCCGTGAATTACTAATTATGGTAGCGTGAAAAATCTCAAAGACAGAAGGCTGGATTTGTTTCAAGTCTTGAAGTGTTAAGGAAAATAATTCTTGAAAAGGTCCGAAATTTTGGCTCAAATAAACAATGCAAGTAAGCATTCCGCTACATTCGTGGGCATTGCCAAAAAGGGAAGTTTGAATTGCAGTTGAATTATGATAGAGCAATCATTTTAGAAAAAGGCGAGTAGCAATATGAACCAACGATGGCGGGACTATGCTGGCGAAAAAATTCACTCTTTTTTGAGTGTTTTTTCGGATGGTAAAATCCGGACAAGCGTGCTTCACGCAATTCCCTTTTGGGTCGCATCGCTCCTCACTGGCCTAATCGCTGTTGGCTATACCAAAACCTTCAATTTCTTAGAAGGTCTCATGCACGGAATGGTTCAAGACCACAGTTGGAGCATCTTCATCCTAGCTCCGCTTGGTTTGATTTTGGGCTGGATAATTGTGGAAGTTTTTGCTCCAGGAGCACGTGGCAGCGGTATTCCGCAAGTAATGGCCGCTATGGAATTGCCCTCTGCACGCCACAAGGAGAGCTTCTCGAAGCTGCTTAGCGTGAAAATTATTTTCGTAAAAATCCTATCGAGCCTTGTCATTATCCTTGGCGGCGGTGCTATAGGCAGGGAAGGGCCAACCATTCAAATCTCGGGGTCCATCTTCCGAATGATGCACCATTGGATTCCCGCATCGTGGCCAAGACTTTCTCGTCAAAATTTCATCATCACGGGTGCTGCTGCGGGGCTTGCCGCGGCGTTCAATACGCCATTGGGTGGAATTGTTTTTGCCATTGAAGAGATTGCCAAGATTCACCTCTCCTTCTTTAGAACGGCTCTTTTTACTGCCGTAATTATCGCAGGTCTTACCGCGCAAAATTTCCTCGGCCCTTATCTCTATCTAGGCTACCCCGACATCAAATCTTTAGAGCCTCTGATTTTCATTTTTGTAATTGTCGCGGCTATCATATCCGGTTTTCTTGGTGCGCTAATGTCTCGCTGGATTTTATTGATTATGCGCTGGCGCAAAACCTTGTCGCGCTGGGAGTCTTTGTTCTTTCTCCTTGGTTGCGGTCTGTTCATCGCCTGCATGGCTTTTTTTGTAGATAGTGCCATTCTGGGTTCAGGTAAAGACGTGATGAATGAAGCTCTTTTTACTGCGGATAAACACGTTCCCTGGCATACTGCTTTCATGCGGATTTTAGGGCCAATTGTTGTCTTTAATTCTGGAGGTGCAGGCGGTGTTTTTGCTCCCGCGCTCGCGGCTGGAGCGGCTTTGGGCGGTTGGCTTTCTGGCGTTTTCGGCTTCTTTGGTGCCAATGCCAATATCCTCATCTTGAGCGGCATGGTAGGCTTCCTGACTGGTGTTACACGTACGCCCTTTACTTCAGCGATTTTGGTCTTGGAAATGACTGACCGGCACAGCGTCATTTTTCATTTAATGATAGCCGGTATCGTGGCCAATATTGTGGCGTTGATGGTGGACAAACACGCGCTGTATGATTATTTAAAACAGGATTTTTTGGCGGATGCTAAACGGGATATTGCGGAGGCGGATGGGGCAGCGTCCGCTGCCGTATTGCTTGCAGCAGCGTCCGCTGCTTCGGGTTCTGAAACAAAAAAATCCCCCGAACTCAACGAGCCGGGGGATACAAAAAACGATATTGAACCTTAGAGGTGAATAGCCTCACCATAAGCTACTTCTATCGCGTCTTTCACGCCTTCACTCATCGTTGGGTGAGGATGGATAGAATCCAAAATCTCTTGGTAAGTAGTTTCTAGTTTGCGACCAACAACGGACTCTGCAATCAACTCGGTCACGTTCATACCTATCATGTGTGTGCCCAGCCACTCGCCATATTTAGCATCAAAAATCACTTTTATAAAGCCTTCCGTTGCACCGGCAGCACTTGCTTTACCCGAAGCAGAGAATGGGAATTTACCCACCTTTACTTCATATCCTGCGTCCTTTGCTTGCTTTTCGGTGTAGCCTACAGACGCAATTTCCGGCGAGCAATAAGTGCATCCCGGCACGTTGTTGTAGTCAATTGGAGTAGGCACGTGATTGTATTTTCCTTCTTTATTTGCAAAGGCTTCGACGCAGATAATTGCTTCTTTGCTCGCCACGTGCGCTAATGCTTGCCCAGGAGTGCAATCGCCAATGGCATAGATGCCGTCCACGTTTGTCTTGTAAAATTTATCTACTGAAATCTTGCCTTTTTCGGTTGCAACTTTCAAAGCTTCTAAGCCTACATTCTCAATATTAGCAACCACGCCAACCGCGCTTAAAAGCACATCTGCTTCTAAAGTCTGCATACTGCCATCGGGCATTTTCACTGTTGCCTTAATGCCATCACCTGAATTTTCCACTTTTTCTACAGAAGAATTGGTCAGGATGGTAATGCCCTTCTTCTTGTATATTTTCTCCAACTCTTTCGAAATATCTTCATCTTCCACAGGCACAATTCGCGGCATGAATTCAACGATAGTCACCTTAGTGCCCATACTATTATAAACGTAGGCAAATTCAATCCCAATCGCGCCAGAACCCACTACTATCATGCTTTTCGGCTGCTTTGGCAATACCATTGCTTCGCGATAGCCCACCACTTTTTTACCGTCCATTGGTAGGTTTGGAAGTTCTCGCGAACGGCCACCTGTGGCAATAATGACGTGTTTTGCTTCTTGAGTAGAAGTCTTTCCATCAGCACCAGTAATTTCAACCACGCCTTTAGATTTAAGACGACCCATACCCATGAGGACGTCAATCTTATTCTTTTTCAACAAAAACTGGACGCCTTTGCTCATCTTATCAGCAACGCCGCGACTGCGCTTAATGATAGCATCAAAATCCGCTGAAAAACCATCCACCTTAACGCCATAGTCCTGCGCGTGGCCGAGGTATTCAAGGATGTTTGCGCTTTTTATTAACGCTTTAGTAGGAATGCAACCCCAGTTGAGACAAATGCCACCAAGGCTCTCTTTTTCAATTACTGCTGCTTTATAGCCAAGTTGTGCTGCGCGGATTGCGGCAACATAGCCGCCGGGGCCACTGCCAATTACGATTACGTCGTAAGCCATACTATTTGAGTTTGATGATTTGATTTTTGAGAAAGACTTAGCCGAAAGCCAAGTAAGGGCAAATGTAGTAACGATAAAAAGAAAAAGGCAGTGCAGGGGCTGAATTCTCACTGCAGCAGCCAATCTATTTCTTAGTAAATGTTACGACCTAATCGTGCCTTTATTGAGTGCCAATCTCGGATTTCTTAGTGAAACTTAGTGCTCTTAGTGGTTAATTTACTCTATCCACCATTCTTCTTCCGCAAAACACTATGCCGCACGCTATATCCAAAATAAATAATGAAGCCTAAAGCAAGCCAACCACCTAATCTTATCCAGTTCAGCCAGCCCAATCCAAACACCATCGCAGCACAAACAATAATGCCCAATATCGGAACTAAGGGTACAAAGGGTGTCCTAAATTCCCGCTTCAAATTGGGTTCGGTCTTACGAAGAATAATTACTGCAGCACAAACAAGGATAAATGCGAACAAGGTTCCGATACTCGTCATATCGCCCACCACATCTCCCGGAATAAATGCCGCAAATGCACCTACCAATACCATGATGAGTAAATTGGCCTTATAGGGCGTGTTGAATTTCGGATGAACATCACTAAACACCTTCGGTAAAAGCCCATCGTGCGCCATCGTATAAAACACACGGCTTTGCCCCAAAAGCATCACCAAGATAACTGAAGAAAATCCAGCCAAGATTGCAATTGTTACCAAACTTCCTAACCAATTATAGCCGGGCATAAAATGGTTGATAGCCGCTACTACGCTGGCTTCTCCGCCTTCTGTTCTGTAAAAGTTTACATCCGCAATGCCCGTCAGTACATGCGCAAAGAGAACGTACAAAACAGTGCAAATAACCAAGGACCCGAGGATACCAATGGGCATCGCCTTCTTCGGGTTCTTCGTCTCCTGCGCCGTCGTACTCACGGCATCGAAGCCAATGAAAGCAAAGAACACCGTACCCGCCGCTCCAAGGATCCCCATTATGCCTCCAAAATGATGTGATACGCCTGCGTCATCCACATAAGTTGAGTTGGCAGGGATGTATGGTGTATGGTTCGCGGGATTTATGAACTGCCAACCTAGAACAATAATAAGGATTACAATAGATACCTTGACAATAACGATGATATTGTTCACAAATGTCGATTCCTGCGTACCCCGTATCAACAACAACGAAAGGGCGACAATGATGCCCAGAGCGGGCAAATTGATGATTCCATGATGAGAAATCCCTTCAACGATAGCACTCTGAAAGGGTGAGTGGCAAAGCTCATAAGGTATCGCCCGCCAATGCAACACATTAACCAGCAAGTTATTAAGGTATTCTGCCCAAGCTATACCAACCGTCGCGGCGCCCACTGCATACTCCAGCACCAAATCCCAACCAATTATCCAAGCCATTAACTCCCCCATCGTTGCATAAGTGTACGAATACGCACTACCCGATATAGGTATGGAAGATGAAAGTTCCGCATAACAAAGACCTGCTAATGCGCAGCCAATCGCTGCCACAATAAAGGCAATCGTAACCGATGGTCCCGCATTCTGCGCCGCAGCGCGGGCGGTTTGCACAAATAAGCCGGCACCAATAATGGCTCCTATCCCCAATGCAATCAAAGTACCCGCAGTGAGCGTTCTTTTTAACCCTTTTTCCGATTCGGCTGATTCAGCCAATAAATCACTGATTGGCTTCCTCGCAAATAATTTCATGTAATCTGGTTTGGTAATGTTTGGCGGTCAAGCTACGCATTACAGCCCAACTACCCAAAGAATCCACCAATATTCTAAGTGGCTATCCGTTTTAAATTCCTGAAAAAACTTCTGGCGTAAAATATCCCCATAAGCCCACCCTCTTTTCAATGGCATACTTTTACTACCCAACCCTACCGTAAAAATTATTTTTTAAACCATCAAAATACCAATTATCATGGCCTTTACACTCCCAGATTTGCCCTACGCTTTTGACGCACTCGAACCCCATATCGACGCGCAAACCATGCAAATCCACCACGACAAACACCACAACGGCTACGTCGATAACCTCAACAAAGCCCTCGTCGGCACTGGTGGCGAAGGCAAATCGCTGGAAGACCTCATGGCGAATATTTCAAAATACCCAACTGGGGTACGCAACAACGGTGGTGGCCACTACAACCACTCTATGTTTTGGAAAGTTCTGTCGCCAAATGGTGGTAAAGCCAGCGATGCACTTCAAGCAGCTATTAATGAAGCTTTCGGCTCAACAGACGAAATGAAAGAGAAGATGAAAACTGCTGGTGGCACACGTTTCGGCTCTGGTTGGGCATGGCTCATCGTCAATAGTAAGGGGAAGCTCGAAGTCTGTTCCACACCCAATCAAGACAATCCTTTGATGGATGTCGCTGAAACCAAAGGCACGCCTATTTTTGGCATCGACGTTTGGGAGCATGCTTACTATCTGAAATACCAAAACAAGCGCCCAGACTACCTTACAGCCGTTTGGAACATCGTAAACTGGAATGAAGTTTCTAAAAACTTCGCTGCAGCAACGGGTAAATAATTCCGAGTTTTTTTGAATTCCGCTCCTCCTAAACCTAAGGTTGAGCGGATTTTTTTTGGCGTGTCCCGTCTCGGCTAAGCCGAGACGGGTCGGGCTGAGTTTTACTCGCTCGCTTCGCAAAAGCAACATTGTGTCTTTTGCTCACGATTGCCTCAATCTTTGTGTCCGCCTCTGGGGGATCAAGAGGGATTTACGCTGCAATCCCTCACGCGGCGTTCTCTCTATCATAGACGTGTTACCTGAGTCTAAACGTTATTATTTTTCCAAGTCGCTGCTGGCGCATGTTCTGTGACTCGCGCCTAAATGACTTTCCCTAAATTGCAGCTAGCAAATGCAACACTATTCCTGGCTCCTCCAAAGGCTCGATGCCTTTACCCGAAAATATTACCTCAATCAGGTTTTGCGCGGCTCGCTTATCGTGCTCACTTGCCTGTTGGCTTATGTTCTTTTGGTGAGCGTCAGCGAATATTATCTCTACCTGCCGGCTTGGGTCAAAGTCAGCATCGTCGGCATCTTCATAGCTATCGGTGGAGGTGCCTTGGCTTTTTGGGTGATAAAACCTTTGTTCAAAATGCTACGCATGGGCAAAACTATGTCGCATGAGCAAGCCGCAGTTATCATCGGTCGCCATTTCCCCGAAGTACAAGACAAGCTGCTCAATATCCTTCAGCTTCGACACAATGAATCTAATTCTGTAAGTCGTGAATTGGTAGAAGCTGCAATAGACCAAAAGGCATCCCAGCTTTCCGTTGTGCCTATTTCTCGCGCCGTTGACCTTTCCAAAAACAAAAGATTCCTTCCCTTCCTGCTTCCAGTTTTGCTGATTGGTGTTTTTATTTTGGTGGCTGCGCCCAATGTTTTTAGAGATGCCGGAAGTCGACTTCTTCAACCTACCAAAACTTTTGAAAAGCCCGCTCCATTTCAATTTAATATTCAGTCAGAACCTCTGAATGTGACCCGCAATAGCGACTTCGTATTGAAAGTAGCCGTCAGCGGCAATGCCTTGCCTGCTGCGCTTTCCGTGCAAATTGGCAATGAAGAAATTCCTGCCATTCCGTTAAGCAATCACACTTTTCAATACACTTTTAAGAACGTTACAGAGCCAATTAATTTCCGACTCCAAGCTGCTGGTTTTTATTCAAAAAATTATATCCTTAGTGTAGCGCAAATGCCCGTGCTAAAAGCCATTCAAGTGCAAATAGACTATCCTTCTTACACCGGGAAAAAGAATGAAACCCGCGCATCCCTCGGCGATTTATCTCTTCCCATCGGCACAAAAGTTAGCTATACTCTGATGGCTGATTACACCGATGCTGCAAGTCTTCAATGGGCCAGTGGAGCTTCTGTGAATTTGCTCAAAAACGGCAAGTTCTTCAGCTACCAACATCAATTTCTCCGCGATACGAGCTACACCATTTTTTTAAAAAATAGCCAAACGCAAAGCACGCCTTCCTACAACTATAAAGTGCAGGTGATTCCAGACCAATATCCCGTCATTCAACTTCAAGAATTTAAAGACACAGTATCAGGCCGACAGATAGTATTGACGGGTACTGCAGGCGATGATTATGGTATTTCCAGCGTCAATTTTCATTATACTATTTCAGATGAAAGTGAACATACTTTAGTCGAGAAAAGCATTCCCCTGCATGGGCCTGGAGCTGCATTAGTTCCGTTCCAGCAGTACTTTGATTTGCAGGTACTCAATCTGCAGCCCGGACAGAAGGTTACTTACTTCGTAGAAGCTTTAGACAATGATGGCATTCACGGCCCCAAAGCCGCGCGTAGCCAATTGATGAGTTATTCCATGTACACGCCAAAGCAGTTGGATTCTTCCATGAATCAAAATGCAAAACAAATAAACGCCGGTCTTAGCAACAGCGCAGCCCAATCCAAACAATTGGAAAAAGATCTGAAAGAAACGCAGGATAAAATGCTCCAGAGTTCGGAAATGACTTTTGAACAGCAACAAAACCTGAAGGAACTTTTCGAGAAGCAGGAAGCGCTGAAAGCACAGATGGAAGTAACTAAAAAGCGTCTTGAAGAGCAGAAGCGGCAAAGTGCTCAAAAGCCCTACAGCGAAGACATTCGCGAGAAACAAGATGCTGTAGAAAAGCAACTCGACAACCTCCTGAATAATGAGCTGAAAGAGCAAATGAAAAAGCTCCAGGAGTTGATGGCGAAGCTGAATAAAGAAGACGCGAAAAAGACGCTTGACCAAATCCAGGAGCAGAACAAACTCTTTAATATGGACATGGAGCGGATGAAGGATTTGATGAAGCAGCTTGAGGCGCAAATGCGCATGGAGGATTTGGCCAATAAAATGGACAAACTCGCGCAGCAACAGATGGATTTGAAGGCGAAAACAGATGCGCAAAAGAAAGATAACGGAAGCCTCGCTAAAGACCAAAAGGAGTTGAAGAAATCCCTTGATTCCGCTATGTCAAAGGACATGAAAGACCTTGCGGATTTGAACAAGGAAATGAAGCAAAAGCAGGACATGGCCAATCCTTCGGAAAGTGGAAAAAAGGCACAAGAAGAGATGCAGCAGAGTGGCGAAAACTTGGAAGAAGGGGAGAGCGGAAAGAGTAGTAAGAGCCAGCAGCAAGCTGCACAAAACTTGCAGGACATGGCCAACAGTTTGCGCAAGCAAGCAGGGGGTCTGAATGCGGAGCAAATAGACATTGATATCCGCGCTACGCGCCAATTACTCACCAATCTCATTCGCCTTTCCTTCGACCAGGAAAAGCTGATGGGAGCAGTTCAAACGACCTTGCCTTCCAGCCAGATTTATATCAAGAATCAAAGTGAGCAAGGGAGGCTTTATCAAGCTTCAAGAATGATTCGGGACAGCCTTTTTTCTTTGAGTAAGCGCATCTTTAAACTCGCGCCAAGTATCAACAAAGAAACTGCCGAATTGGAGCACAATATGGCGCTCGCAAAGGACGGTATTGAAGCCAGAAGAATTCCTGATGTGCTCGTCCGCCAGCAATATGTGATGACGCATACCAACAACCTTGCGTTGATGCTCAACGAACTTTTGGCCAACCTGATGCAGATGCAATCGCTGAGTAAAGGAAGCGGCCAGAGCGGTTCTTGCACGAAGCCCGGAGGTAGCAAGCCAGGGGCTGGAAAACCCGGAGCGAGCAAACAATTGGCAGATATTATTACAGAACAACAAGGTCTTGGTCAATCCATGAAAAGTGCACAGGCTGGCCAAAAGCCAGATGAAGGCAAGAAGTCTGGGCAAGACGGTAAGGATGGAAAAGCTGGTAAGGACGGTAAATCAGGGAAAGGCGGTAAAAGTGGCGAGAACGGCTCTGGTGGCTCTGGCAGCGGATCCGGCTCCGAGGGAGACAATGAATATGGTGACGCTGAAAAGCTCGCAAGATTGGCGGAGCAACAGGCACAAATCCGTAGGCAATTGCAGGATTTGCAAACAGAATTGAACGGTACTGGCGTGGGCAATAACAAGATGCTTCGCGAAATCCAGCAACAAATGGATAGGAACGAAACGGATTTAGTAAATAGAAAGTTGAGTGCGGAATTTCTGGCACGGCAGCAGCAAATCATGACTCGACTTTTGGAGGCTGAAAAATCATTGCGCGAGCAAGAGCAGGATGATAAAAGGGCTTCCAATGCAGGAAAGGAAATATCAAGGCCAATTCCACCAGAATTGCAACCGTATCTCAAGAATCGGCAACAATTATTGGACTTGTACAGGACGATACCGCCACAGTTGAAACCGTATTACAAGCAGATGGTGGATCAGTACTTCAAGAACATTGGTAGCCATTAGTCATTTCGATTCCGCTTTTTAACGGTTTTTACACGAAATATCCACAATTTGACCATTTAGACTTGCAGGGTGAAATAGTTTGATTATCTTTCGAACAAATTTCGAATACTTCACAAAAACTCGCTTCTCTTTATGCTATTTACAAGAAACTATCGATACGATACCACGATATCGGCGGACGAAATTAAAAAGCGTCTAATTGGTCAACATGTCAAAGTTCATCGAATGGACTTTGAGATTTATGAAAAAGACAACATCGTGAAGATTATTCCCCATGCGGAGCAGGAAACGAATATAAAGACCTTACCCATTACGCATGTTGAGTTTGCGGCGAATGGGGTAAAAACAAAGGTGCGTATCACATCCAAAATGCGGAAGATTGACAAAGGAGGCCCTATGATTCTTCTCACGTTCGTCTTTTTTATGCTCGCAGCGGCACTCTTCATGCTGCTGTATTTAAAGGATGATGGCTTCGAGATGTATGCTTTGCCGCTTTTCGGTATCAGCCTTCTCGTGTTTATTATTTTCTGGTACAGGCTTGAGCGCGGTTACTTTGATTATATTCGGAAGATTCGAGATTACGTGAAGCACATCAGTAAATAAGTACATTGGCTTTTCCTGCTGCTGTGGCTGGAATTCTTAGTCACAACGTTTTGTATTTTTGGGTTGCAAGTTGCAACCTTTTTTTTGGGCTTAATTTCAAGCGTTATTCACTTTTTAACGGCCATTTTCATTGTCACAAGAATCGATTTCAGTTTTCCACATGTTCAAAATCGGCATTGGGCCGAGTTCTTCTCACACCTTAGGTCCCTGGCGTGCTGCACTTCGATTTATACACGGGCTGGAAAGTAGAAAACTACTTCAAGAAGTCGCTGCCCTGCAAGTGCTGCTTTATGGCTCTCTTGCAAAGACAGGAAAAGGCCATGGTACTGATATTGCTGTCATTTTGGGGCTCTGTGGTGAAGATCCCGTCACCTTTGATGTAAACGCGCTTACACCAAGAATCGAAAGCATTTCCTATCGTCAGGAGATGCGCTTTGCAGGCCAATATGATATTCGGTTCAATCCTGCTGAAGATGTAGTATTCTTGAAGAGTGAATCGTTGCCTTTCCATCCAAATGCGCTCACGTTTTTGTGTACGCTAAACGATGGGCAGCAAGTTGCTGAAACCTATTACAGCATTGGCGGCGGATTTGTTATTAAAGATGGTGAAGACAGCAGCTTCGCGGAGATTATTGAGCTCAAATACCCAATTGAAAAGGCTGAAGATTTGCTTCGATGGTGCACCGACTCTGGCTTAACAATCTCTGAAGTAGTTCAGCAAAATGAACTCGCGTGGCGGCCAAATGCAGAAACCAGAGAAGGTGTACTCAACATCTGGAAAGTAATGAGAGAGTGCATTTATCGCGGTGTTCATACTACTGGCAAACTTCCCGGGGGCTTAGAAGTGACGCGACGCGCAGCTTCTTTAAATCAAAGATTACTCAAAGATCGACGTTACCAGAATTTTGATGAATGGATAGACGCACTTAGAGCTGGTGGGCAAAATTTTCAATACATCCTTGATTGTGTGAGCTGTTTTGCACTTGCCGTAAACGAGGAAAATGCTGCATTTGGTCGGGTAGTCACAGCCCCTACAAATGGCGCTGCGGGTGTTATTCCGGCTGTTTTGCTTTATTACTGTGTGTTCTGCGAAGGTAGCCTTGATGATGATAAAATTATTCGCTTCCTCCTTAATGCCTCCGAAATCGGTTCCATCTTCAAAAAGGGTGCTACGCTATCTGCGGCGATGGGAGGGTGTCAAGCTGAAATAGGAGTCTCCTCGTCAATGGCCGCAAGCGCCCTTACCGAATGTCTTGGTGGCACAGTGGAGCAATGTATGCAAGCTGCCGAAATAGCGATGGAGCATCATCTCGGGATGACCTGCGACCCAGTTGCTGGCCTCGTTCAAGTGCCCTGTATCGAGCGCAATACAATGGGTGCAATTAAGGCTATAACGGCCTCCCAGCTTGCCTTGCAGAGTAATCCAGGCGAAGCAAGAGTGTCTTTGGATGCCGTAGTAGATACTATGTGGCAGACCGCGTTGGACATGGACAGTAAATACAAGGAGACTGCTGAAGCTGGATTGGCGACGCATATTCCTTTGAGTTTGCCTGAATGCTAGTTTTAATAGCATTTTTAGACTGATTTTTAGCTCAAT
>JBDTKK010000443.1:0-2740 GCA_039935335.1 Chitinophagaceae bacterium | reverse complement strand
TTTGTATTCGTCTATCTGAACAAGATAACAGTTGTCGCAAACATAAACTTTAAGAGGATAGTAGGTTTCTGGCTCATTAAGTTGTTCTCGCGTAAGAAAAGAATTGGAT
Organism: Chitinophagaceae bacterium; assembly: GCA_039935335.1. Lineage (GTDB taxonomy): Bacteria > Bacteroidota > Bacteroidia > Chitinophagales > Chitinophagaceae > UBA1952. The sequence goes on along the minus strand of JBDTKK010000443.1, from coordinate 2,631 downwards.
GCCGGCGAGTTCACAAGGTCAATAAATTCAACCGTGACTTCGTTCTGGCAAAATCTGCATTTCATAGTGTAGTTTCTAGATGCCTTTAAAGCTGGGGGCAAGATACGGCAAGCCGCTATCCCGTTGGGAAATTACCGATAATTCTAAGGGCCATTTTATCCCTAAAGTTGGATCATCAAATCGAATGCCGCGTTCGTATCCCGGCGTGTAAAAGGAGCTGTGGTGATAAAGTAATTCGCAATCTTCAGTCAATGTCTGAAAACCATGCGCAAAGCCGACTGGGATGTATAACATCCTCTTGTTTTCAGCAGAAAGAATAGTACCAAACCAATGTAGAAAAGTTGGGGAGGCGGCTCTTAAATCTACAGCCACATCAAACACTTCTCCCGAAATGCAACGAACCATTTTAATTTCTGAAAACGGCGGCCTTTGATAGTGCAAGCCGCGAATGGCTGCCTTGTCTTTGGTAAAAGAATGATTGAGCTGCGTCCATTCTGCTGAATGTCCAATTGCAGCAAATTCTTCCTTGCAATAGGTTCTGCCAAACCATCCGCGTTCGTCTTGAAAAACGGACAACTCTACAGTAAATAATCCCTCAAGGGGCGTGGCGTGAAAAGTCAATGTAAAATGCTAAACCGCGAAGTTAATTAACCCACCGCCTAACAATACCTTCGCCGCACTGTGGGCATCGTCTTTCGCCAATCCATCAAATCTACCATCGTCATCTTCGCCGGAGCCTTGCTCGGCGCGGGTATCAACGTTGTCTATACCCACGTCTTTCCGCAGAACCTGCTCGGTGTATCCCGCAACCTGATTAATCAAGGCGCGGTACTCTATCTCTTCCTAATGATGGGCACCATTTCCATCATCCATACCTACGCCCAACGCTATGCCTTAAATGACCCGAAACGCCCTGTAGTTATCACCTTTTCGCTGATTGTTCCTGTACTGGCTACACTGCTTTTCTGCATTCCCTATTTTTTGATGAAAGACTTTGTGGTAGGGCGTTACCAAGGATTCGACAGGCAATATGTTTCGGAGTTTTACGACTGGTTGCCGGTGCTGGGCTTGCTCTGGAGCTTCATGGCCTTGCTGGAATATTACCTCATGAGCCAAATGAAAGTGGCACTCGGAAATTCCATGCGGGAAATTGTTTTGAGGCTCGGTAATGTCGCCTTGATTGCTGCGTTCTTTTTTGGGTTAATCGACTTTCATCAGTTTGTCATAGGCACAGTATTGGTGCATCTTTTACCCGTTTCCTTGCTCTTTTATTTTTCCGCTCGCACCGAAGGTTTCGGCTTTTCACTCAACTGGAAATTATTTTCAAAACCCGAACTCAAAAGCATCGTTCACTATTCTTGGTATCACATGTTGCTCATGGTTTCTTTGAGCCTCACGGGTACTTTGGATATTCTTTTACTCGCACCACTTTCGCCAAATGGTCTTGCAGATGTGGCTACCTACAACTTCGCCTTATTCCTGATTTCTATTCTTACCATTCCTTACAAAGCCATGTCTGGCGCGGCTTTCCCAAGATTAAACCAAGCTTTTGTGGACAATGAGTTGAACCTTCATTCGCTCTTTAGACGCTCCTCTCTCAACATGCAAATCGTGGCAATGGGGATGTGGCTGGTGGTGATTTGCAACCTTCAAAATGCAGTTGGCATCTTGCCCGAACAATACGCTGCTTTAGCACCTTGCGTTTTGATACTTTCTATTGGCAGAATGATTGACATGGCTACAGGCTTGAACACGGAACTTATTAGCATCACCAATTACTACAAATTCACCTTCCGCTTATCACTGGCATTGTTGGTTGCAATCGTCATCTTCGACCGCATCTTTATCCCGCAATACGGACTGTTTGGCGCAGCTTGGGTTTCTACAATTACTTTGGCTGTTTTCAATCTTTTCAAGATGGGATTCCTTTACCGAAAGATGCGCCTGTCGCCACTTTCAAAGCAAACGGGTTTAATTGCTTTGGTAGGAGTTGCTATTTATTTTCTGAATTTCTTGCTGCCGCAAATGTCTCATCCCGTGGTGGATGCGCTATATCGTACGGTGATCTTAGTTTCACTTTTTGCTGGCGCAATGTTCTACCTCCGCCCTTCGCCCGACCTTAGTGAATTTCTAAAGCAAATCCGGAAAAGCAAGCGTTTGTTTTAAGCAAAATATTGGTCGGAAGATTACTGCCGGAAGCTTTCCACACGCCGTTTTGCTGCAAAAGGAGCAATTTTAACTGCGCAATATTTTTCAAAAATCATGAGCTCCAAATCTCTCCATCCCCGCCACCGACTTTCATCCTTCGGTTATGCTTTTCGCGGACTAAAAACCTTGGTATTGCAAGAGCCGAATGCCAAGATCCATTTCGTTGCGAGCCTTGCTGCTATTGGCTTTGGGCTTTATCGGAATATTTCCAGGATGGATTGGATTGCGCTGGCCATCGTCATCGCAATGGTGTGGATTGCCGAGGCTTTGAATACTTGTGTCGAGATGCTTTGCGATTTGTGGTGCAAGGAACAATTCCATCCTAAAGTGAAAATCATTAAAGACATTGCTGCTGGAGCGGTGCTGTTGGCTGCTATTTGCGCAGTGATGACTGCGGGTTTCATTTTTCTGTAAAGATTGCTT
>JBDTKK010000442.1:0-3194 GCA_039935335.1 Chitinophagaceae bacterium | reverse complement strand
TGATGGACAATAGGCTCTTATTATTCAATTGCAGCGTATCGAGCATGCCTTCGTTGGTGCTCAAGTTTTCTACGCTCAAAGTATCACCGTCTTTCACCACCGGAAGTTCGGGCGAACCGCCATAAATCACGATGATTTTGTTGCCGATTAAACCATCCGAACCAACTTTGGCGTGGGAGTCGTCGTGGATGTATTCGCGCACACCCTCTTCCACATTCATGGTCACGACAACAGTAGCGTGTTGGCCAAAATTGACAGAGCGAATAGTGCCCACTTTTACACCTGAAAACCAAATATTGTTGCCGCGCTGAATACCGTTCACGTCATTGAAAATGGCTCGGAGCGTAAAGGTATTAGCGAATGTTTTTTTCTGTCCGCCGAGCGTGAACACACCAATCATGAAAATGGCAAGCCCTAAGGCTACCACGATGCCCACTATTACGGCTCTATTATTCTTGTTTGACCTCATTTTGTTCTCTATTGGGTAAAGTTATAGTCATAAAAACCTTGAATTCTGGGGTCTTTGTCGGCAAATACTTCTTCAAAAGTTCCAGTCTTATAGAACACACCATCCAGCAAAATTGCAACACGGTTGCCAGTGCTTTTGGCGCAGGCAAGGTCGTGAGTAATGATGATAGCAGTTGTTTTATATTGTTCTTGCACCTGATTAATGAGCGCATTGATTTCCGTACTTGTAATGGGATCCAAGCCCGCTGTGGGCTCATCATACAGCATGATTTCGGGTTGTAAAATCAAGGTTCGCGCAATACCAATTCTTTTTCTTTGCCCGCCAGAAAGCTCGGATGGAAATTGCTTCAAGGTTTGTAAAAGTCCAACAGCATCCAACACTGATTCCACTGCGGCATCTTTTTCTTTTTTCGTTAAATGCCTTTTGTTGCGCACCAACGGGAACATCAGGTTTTCGCGCACCGTCATGCTATCATACAGGGCGCTACTTTGAAATGAAAAACCGATGCGCAGGCGCAGAGCCTGAAGTTCTTTTAGCGAGAGCCTTTCTACATCTTGCCCCAGTACTTCTACGTCGCCTGCATCCGCCATCAACATCCCAGAGACAATCTTAATTAATACCGATTTCCCTGTACCACTGCGGCCTAAGACTGCTACGTTTTCTCCGCGCATTACCTCGAGGGTCGCGCCCCGCAATACCTCATTGCTTTCGAAAGCTTTGTAAACTCCCTTTAAGGAAATGATAGGATATTTTTCGGGTGTTGTTTTATTCAAATCCTGCATGGCAATTCTGAGTATTAAATAGCCCGAATGGCATTTGCAATTGTTACGATCAGCACTTCTTCGATGAAGATGAGAAACATGGAAATTACGACAGCCGAATTAGCGGCTCGTCCCACGCCTACCGTGCCTTGGGTGGCTTTGTAGCCTTGAATACAACCAACAGTGCCAATAGTGAAACCGAAGACAATGGTTTTAATGATGGACACGTAAAAATCTGCAAACTGAATCTTTTCAAAGGCTGCTTCAAAGAAGAGTACAAAGGAAGTATTCTCGTGCATATGCACATCCACAAATGAGCCGTACAAGCCAATACCACCAAAGAAGAAAGCCAAAATGGGAATCATAATGGTAGTTGCAAGGATACGGCTAACCACCAGAAATTTGAAGGGATTTGTAGCAGAAACTTCCATCGCTTCAATTTGCTCGGATACTTTCATTGAGCCGAGTTCGGCACCAATATTGGAACCTACTTTTCCTGCGCAAATCAAAGCGGTAACAAGAGGCGCAAGTGCTTTGAGAATGGCAATGGCAACCAAAGAAGGCAACCAAGAAGTAGCCCCAAATTCGGCTAGGGAAGGACGGCTTTGCTTGGTGAATACTAAGCCTGTAATAAAGGCTGTCAGGCAAATGAGCGAGAGGGATTTATAGCCCACATCATAGCACTGACGGATGATTTCGTTGAACTCGAATGGTGGCCTGAAAACTTCTTTAAAAAATCTAGCAATAAATACCACCATGCGGTATAAACTGGCGAAGAAATCGTCTAAACCTCTGCTCAATAAAAACTTTTCTTTCGGAAAATTGCCTGAAGACATAATGCTTACAAGCTGCAATATTATAATCAGACTACTAAACCGCTTCAAAAAGTATTGATTACTTCCTACAAAAGAACGAAAGACTCGCTCGATTCAAAAACGTGGCTACAATGCAGCAGCGTATTTTTAGCCCCATGGAACCGATGATTACGCTTCGAAACCTTTCGAAAAGCTATGGCAAAAAGCAGGTGCTGAACAATATCAATCTCGATATTTTTTCAGGCCAAATCATTGGATACATCGGGCCTAATGGTGCTGGTAAGAGCACTACTGTAAAGATTCTCACTGGGCTTATCACAGACTATGAAGGCGATATAACTGTGGCTGGGCGCAGCTTGCGGGAGCATGTAATTGAGACGAAAAGCATTACAGGCTATGTGCCGGAATCCGCCGAACTCTATGATTTATTGACTCCAAAGGAATATCTAAGTTTCATTGGAAAGCTTCATCATTTGCCAGATGCAATTATTGCAGAACGCAGCGAAAAGATGATGAAGGAATTTGGTCTTGGCGATAAGCTGGACCAGCGCATGGATAGCTTTTCCAAAGGAATGCGTCAAAAAGTTTTGCTCATTTCAGGTTTGATGCACGACCCGCAAATCATTATTCTAGATGAACCACTTTCTGGCTTGGATGCAAATGCCGTCATCATGGTAAAAGAACTCTTGCAGAAACTAAAACTCGGCGGCAAGACTATTTTCTATTGTTCGCACATGATGGATGTAGTAGAAAAAGTGAGTGATAGGATTGTTTTAATTGATGGTGGCAACATTATAGCAGACGGCACCTTCGCAGAATTGCGCGGTACAGAAAATGCTTCGCTGGAACAGATTTTTGCCCGTTTGACGAATATCGAAAGGCCCCAACTAACCTAAAGCGCTGAGTGTCGAGCATTTTTCAAACCTTTCTTCAAAGCATGCTTGTCCAGCGTGTCAAAGCCTTTTTCGTGCGAGCAACTTTGCCAGGCTTTCGTGGAAAATCAATTTACGAAGTCGGGAAAATTTTGATTGCCAATCTTGACGCAAACAGGCTAAATGTGCGCGCCGCAGCAGTGACCTACAATTTGCTAATGGCCATACCGCCATCGCTCCTTTTCTTTTGCTCGCTCATTCCTTATTTGCCTTTGCA
>JBDTKK010000441.1:0-3862 GCA_039935335.1 Chitinophagaceae bacterium | reverse complement strand
GGAAATCTGTTCTGGAAAGTTCTTGAAACCGGAGGCTAATGCCCAGCGAGCGATTAGGAGTCATGTGAATAAATTGACCCCAAAGATAGGAAATGATTTATTTAAATCACAATGTTAGTGCCATTATCCTCCAAAGGGAAAGGGGCGTTTGGGACAGTTTATAATGTGGCCATTTAGGTGTCCATTTGGTATAAGACACTAAGAGCACGAAGGGGCACTAAGAGTTAGTAAACTAAGTGAACAATCGTATTAATTCACACAAAACTTCATTGAGCGTTTTGTTTCAAATCAGGCATGAGGTCACTCCGTAGCGGTTGGGCTAAATTGAAAACTACCAAACTCAAGCCCCTTATTCCAGCGCTTTCATGGCCTCTTCCATCATTTTATTCATGGATGCTTCGATTTCACTTTCGAGCATAGCACTCATTTGTGCATGGAAAGGCTGGCAGCAAGCTGCGATACTCACACCATCATCAACTATGGTGAGCACAGGATGAGCCTGATGCTCGGGACATTGTTGCGCTTCGATGGTGGCTTTTATGGTGTCTAAATTGAACATGGAATAAAGGTAGTATGACCTTTCTTGAAAATGAAAATATTTTCAATCCGCGCAAAAAAATCAAGGAACTTTTCTCAATAAATGGTAATGTAGCCCGTCTCCAGTTTCTCCCTATTTCTGGAAAGCTCAAACTTGAAAATGCCTTTGTGCGGAAAATTGCGCTTGTCGATGATAATTGCATCTTCAGGAACGTACGGGATATCGAGCACGTCTTTGTCGTTTTGGTCAAAAAACTTTAGGCCGTATCTGAACTCTTTCACGTCCTTTATTTCCACGTTCACGTGGCCGGTAAAGGGATTGGTGAACACGTATTGACTCTTGATGTAAGCATAGGCATCGACGCCATTTATATCGGGAATGGTGACGCTTAGTATGGGTTTCGGCGCACCGGCAGTCGTTGGTAAGCCGGTGGTATCATTGAAATGAACGTTGGCAGCCAGCTTCTGCAAGGAATCGTTGGTGGGCATCACAGATTGCATCAAAAGTTGCGCACTGTCCACATACAATTTCATGCGGTTGGAAAACCAGTTGAGGTCGGAACCAAACACGATTTGGAGGCGATACCAGTTAGTGCCAGGCATTGGATGGCCATCAATATAAGCCTGTGCGCCTTTCTTCAATTCCTTCACATAGCCAATTGTCCCCCAGTTGAAAGTACTATCAGCAGAACGTTGAACAGCAATACTTTTGAGATGATCGTACGGGCTTGTCCAGCTTAGGATATTGAGGCCCTTTTGGGTTACGCCGACCATATCCGGAAGAACGGGCTGCGCAATAGCAGCGGGCGCGGCAAGCAGCAGGATGAACAGGGAAAGAAGTCCGACCGACTTCCGCTTCAGGCAAATCATAAAGGGCGCAAACCTACGAAGGATTAAGAAGCGCGAATTTGGGGAAATGGTTTTTCGGCGATAGAGTAGGAAAGTATTAACAGGGGAAAATCAGGAAAGGAAATCTTTGGTGGAAATTTGGGATAGGGTTGCCTTTGAGAAGGATTTGAACTTTTTCCTTGCAGGGCGGAGATTGGGTAATAGCGGCCACGGGTCACAGACCCGCGCCAGCCCCATATGCTGTAACTATGTTGGGATTTGCCTTGCGCCAGTGGCGCACCGTATTTTAGCTCAACAAACATTCTTAACTTTGGAAAATGAAAATAGCACTTCAATACTTAAATGACATAAACGGCAATGTACAGGCCGTTCAGCTCCCATTGACGGACTGGGAAAAAGTGCTTAACAAATTGAAGAAGTACGAACAAGCGTTAAAACTAAAGACTAACTTAAAGGAAGCGTTTGCGGAAATTGCGACACTTAAAAACACTAAAGGCCCCAAGCAAACGCTAAACGAATTCCTGAATGAGCTTTAGCCTTCTACCAAGTGAAAAGTTTAAGAAGGAAGCAAAAAGACTCATCAAAAAATTCCCTTCGCTCAAAGAGGAATTAATCAATTTGGGTAAAGAATTAGCGCAGCATCCTGAAATGGGTACCTCTTTGGGGAATAACACCTACAAAATCAGGTTGGCCATAAAGAGTAAGGGTAAAGGAAAAAGCGGCGGTGCACGGATTATAACTTATGTCGTTATCGAAAATCAAGAGGTTTACCTATTGACCATTTATGATAAGGCGGAGTTTGACAGCCTTGACGACAAGACAATTAAAAGCATTGTGAAGAGCTTGAGGAACATTGAGTCATAATACTTTCAAGTAGGATCCGAGTTGTTGCCCACGTTGTAAGATTGTGGAAGTGGGCGTTGCAGGTCGGAGATTGGGCAAGGACAGGAGACACGGACACCAAGTAATTAGCCACAAACAGGCACAGGCTCATTACCTACGCATCCTGCTTGAGGCAGTGGCCACGGGTCACAGACCCGCGCCAGCCCCATATGCTGTAACTATGTTGAGATTTGACTTGCGCCAGCGGGGACTCATTATACCCTCCAGCCAACGGCCAAAAAATCCCAATGCCTATTTTGAAATTCACCTACATTGGCTTATCTTTGTGGCTATGAAAAGAATCTACCTAACTTCCTTTATCTGTCTGTCCTATATCCTTAGCCATGCACAGACAATCAATCAGACAATAGACTTCAATACCTATGTCTCTGCGACTAACAATGATTTGGTCAACAACTTCAATGGCAGTTACACGTATACACAATCACAGACCAACGGCATCACGGGTGGTGCAATTATGACATCTTCAAGTAGTGGCGCAACGGCAAAATATAATAATATCGTCAAAATATCTTCTGCCATCACTTCCGCTTCTATTTCCTTTAAGTTTGATAAAACTCTGTATAATGCGGGACATGCTTCCGGCTACGCCGCTTCAATCCAGTTTAATAATCCAGTAAGCGCTCAGCCACTTAGGTTTAGTGCGGAGGGTGGTGAGATTAGCATTCGCACAACCTCGTCAAATAATAGTACCAGCTTTACAAATGGTGCAATACTGCCTGACGGTCATTGGTATCAGTTGAAAGCGGAAGTCGCTAAGAGCGCTACACCAGGCCGCTTAAATTGCAGTGTTTACTTGTATGACCTTGGCACTTCTGGAACATCCGCGCCGTCATTAGTGAAGTCAAGATTAAACGATGATATGAATAATGACTTTGGAACTCAGGACAACCTATCGCTAGAGCTAGATGCAGAGCAGAGAGAAGGCACTACCTACTTGGATAATTTTAATATTTCCGCGCAGTCAACCGGCATTAGCTCCGAGCAACTATCTTCTGTACTCACGATTCCTAGTCTTATCAGTAACGACCAACTTCAGCTTTCCAGCACTATCAGCACGCCTGTGTCCTATGAGCTTTATTCAAGCAATGGTGCAAAGCTACGCTCTGGCACATTCATAGGCAAAACAACATTAGACTGTTCCAGCTATCCAAATGCACTCTATATAATAAAACTTTCATCTGATGGGGGTAGCGTTGTTAGAAGGATTATCAAAAATTAGAATCCGCTGCGTGTAGCAAGTTCCAGAAATACAGTTCGGCAAAAACTCTAGGTTTCGGCGTATTATTTGTTAGCCATTTGCTATCAAAGCCATTCTTGCCCAGCAACGAAATTACCAAGCTACCCATTAAAAGCTAACGTCAAATTTAAGACCTTATCCAATTTGTCTTTCATTTCTTACGGAAACACCCCAATCGCGATACACTTCCCATCATTAAAAACGCTCATTCCACCAACATTCCCGGAGGTAGAGGTCTTACATGCATTGAAGCTGACATTCCCCGAGGAGAGCACATTACCTGCACTATCCTTCCCTTGTATCTGATACGAACCAGATTTTAATTGCATTGCC
>JBDTKK010000440.1:0-4893 GCA_039935335.1 Chitinophagaceae bacterium | reverse complement strand
AATTCCCCCCGGTTGTTTGGGTAAAATAATTCCCCGGGTTGTCTGGGCGAAATCATTCCCCCGGGTTGTCTGGGCGAATAAATCTCCGGGTTGTCTGGGTAAAAAAATTCCCCGGGTGTCTGGGCTAATAAATCCCCGGGTTGCTACCCGGGGCTACTAAAATTTGACCCCGCCAGGGTCACGGGGAAAGTTCATGATGTGAGCATTTGGATGCAGAACGATATAGAACCAATCCGACACCAAGCGTTCCTACGGAACGCCACCGCCCTACCCCACCTTCTCCAAAACCTCCAGCAAATAGCCCCAGAATTTCTGCACAGAGCTAATCTGGCAGCGCTCTTCGGGGGAATGGGCACCTTTGATGTTTGGGCCAAACGATATCATTTCCATCTTGGGATAATTCGCTCCTATGATGCCGCATTCCAGTCCCGCGTGACAAGCATACACCTTCGGCTCGGCGTTGAAACGAGCCTTGTAAATACCTTCCATCAATTTCACCAAATCCGTTTCGGGTTTGGGAGTCCAGCCGGGATAAGACCCCGTTAAACTCACCTTCGCACCGGCCAAATTCATGGTTGCTTGCAGGCTGCGGGCGAGTTCATCTTTTTCAGAATTCACAGAAGAACGCGTGAGGCATTGAATGGAAAACTGGCCGTCGTCTAAAGTCACTTTGGCGATGTTATTGGAGGTTTGAACCAGCCCTTCTACTTCAGGACTCATCCGATAAATGCCATTCTGCAAAGCATACATCACGTTGAGAAATCTTTCTTGAAAGCTGCTATTGACAAAGCTTTCAGGCAATGAAGATTCTTTTAAAGAAATAGTCAACTGCGGGTCGGTAGTGGAATATTCCGCTTTTAGCGTAGCCAATTCTTGTTCGATAAAAGCACGGAATGCAGCTTCATTGCCTTTAGGAATTGCAACAACGGCGACGGACTCTCTTGGAATAGCGTTGCGCAAACCGCCACCATTAATGCTGGCGATGCGAAGACCGAAAAGCTTGGCTGCTTGCCACAAAACACGGTTGATTAGTTTGTTGGCGTTGCCGCGTCCTTTATAAATATCCATACCAGAATGCCCGCCGGTAAGGCCATTCAGCGTAATTGTAAATCCTTTTAGTCCTGAAATTGAATCGTCAGTCTTGTAAGTCCCAACACCTGTTACATCCACACCGCCAGCGCAACCAATGGTGAGCTCATCATCATCCTCTGTATCAAGATTGAGCATGATTTCGGCCTTTAATAAACCTCCTTTAAGACCTAACGCACCCGTCATGCCGGTTTCTTCATCGATGGTGAAAAGGGCTTCCAGCGCGGGATGCGGAATATCTGTTGATTCCAAAATGGTCATGATAGAGGCCACGCCAATGCCATTATCGGCACCGAGTGTGGTGCCACGAGCTTTCACCCAATCACCATCCACATACATGTCTATACCTTGGGTGGCAAAATCAAAATCGGTGTCATTATTTTTTTGATGCACCATGTCCACGTGGCTTTGCAATAGCACAGTTTTGCGGTTCTCCAATCCGGGAGTTGCAGGCTTTTTGATGATGATATTCCCGACGCTATCTTGAATGGTCTCGAGGCCAAGTTTTTCACCAAAATCTTTGACAAACGCAATAACTTCTTCTTCGTGCTTTGAAGGGCGAGGTACCGCGTTGAGCGCGGCAAAATGGTTCCAAAGTGCTTGTGGTTGCAATTCCTGTATGGTCATGGGTAATTTTATTTTGAACGCGAAGGTCGAGGAATGCTTTTGCATTGTATTCTTAAAACAAAACAAAAGGCTAGGTGGGTCTTATTTGCAAATCAAAAAATATTGGCTTTTGCTGGCAGGGAAATTATGGTTCTTTGCAAACCTTAGGCAGCATATTCTTTCAGAAAATCCCATTCGCTGACCATTCCCTATTAAGAATGAACATCACTACATTCAGTTCTTTTCGCAGCCGGAATTTCAGATTGTTCTTTTATGGACAAGGACTTTCATTGGTCGGTACTTGGATGCAAAAAACTGCGGTGAGTTGGGTGATTTATTCTATCACGCAGTCCAAGTTCATGTTGGGGCTTACGGTGTTTGCCACGCTTTTCCCGACTGCGGTTTTCTCGCTTCTTGGCGGCATTGCCGCGGATAGATATAACCGACACAAGTTGCTTTTGCTAACGCAGGTTTTATCGCTCGTTCAAGCACTTTTACTCACGGCGGCAATCGTCTTTTTTCGGGAAGAAGCAGTAGTGCTCGTTATCATTTTGAGTGCTGTTTTAGGAACGATTAATGGTTATGATATTCCGGCGCGGCAATCCTTAGTTAGAGAGTTGGTTTTGGACGAAAGAAACCTGCCGAATGCGCTTGCTCTAAACTCCAGCATGGTGAACCTAAGTAAGCTGATAGGCCCTACCATAGCGGGTTTTGCAATAGAACACTTAGGCGATAAGGTATGTTTTGGCTTAAATGCGTTGAGCTTTATTCCAGTCATCATTTCCCTGCTCGCGATGCGGCTTCCAAAGCCGGAATCCCAACCAAAAAAGGAGCGAAATATGCTGCGGGAATTCAAGGAATCCTTTGCGTACATCAAGCATACACCAAGCATAAAAACAGTCATCATTTTGGTAGGAGCCATGAGCTTTTTTGCACTTCCCTTTTCTACGCTAACTCCCGCTTTTGCCAAGGATATTTTTCATGGTACAGCTTCCACTTTTGGGGTAATAGATGGCTTCATTGGATTGGGCGCATTTGTGGGGGCTATTTTTCTGGCTTCGCTAAAGGAAGGTGCTAATCTGGCGAAGGTTTTAGCCATCAATGCCGGCATTTTCGGTGTAGGACTTGTGGTCTTTTCTTTCTGCGAAAGTCTTCCTCTTGCGCTGTTCGTGATAGCCGTCAGTGCGTTTGGCATGATGTCTATCGTCACTGTCAGCAATACGCTCATTCAGATGAATGTGCCGGCGCTGCTTCGTGGTCGCGTTATTTCAGTTTTCATCATGGTTTTCTCGGGGATGTTGCCTTTGGGAAGTTTGTTGGTAGGCGGCGTATCGCATTATATAGGTGTGCAACAAACGGTACTGTGGGAAGGAGTTTTGGGCTTTATCATTGCTATGATTTATGGTCGGTATTTGCGGAAAACGAAGCTCCGCGCGACGGAAACGGAATGCATGGAAAACCAGCCGGAAGGACTTTTAACGCAGGCGTAATTTTTAAAACAATTTTTTAGAACTAGAAAACATGATTTCCGGACTCGATAAAAACACAGCTTTGGTCTTGATAGATTTTCAACAAGGCTTACGACAAGCCTCATTTCTTACGCCGATTGAAGACATACTCCAAAAGGCGAATGAACTGATTCATGGCTTTAGGAAAGCGGGTTTGCCGATTGTAATTGTGACGGTGAACCCTGCGGGCGCACGCAAACGTTCGACGCGCGTGACTTCTAAAATGAATCTTGAAAATATTCCCGCAGCATTTTTTGAGTTGATGCCGGAGTTAGATGTTCAGCCGGAAGATTTGCGGGTTACCAAACATACGTTTGGTGCCTTTTTCGAAACAAAACTGCATGAGAGCTTGCAGCAGCGCGACATTACAGGAATTGTATTGGGCGGCATTGTAACCAGCATTGGCGTGGAAGGAACGGCACGGCAAGCGAGTGAATTGGGTTATAATATTTGCTTTGCAGAGGATGCGATGAGCGATAGGATTGCCCTGTCTCACGAAAACAGTATCAAGAATATCTTTCCCAGAATGGGAGAAGTAGGACTTACGGAGGAGATTTTAGAAACTTTAAAAAACGGAACTGTTTAGGCTTCTTCGGGCTTGAGATACACGATTTTGTTGTCGCGCATCACAACGATAACCGAGTTCTTTTGCTTCTTGAATTCAATCATTCTTTTATAGGCAAGCTCGAGGCCGAAGAGGAGTTTTTCTTTGAGGTTGTTATGCTTTTCTGATTTGGTCATGGCAGTTTCTAAGTTCATTATAACGTCCTTGATTAAGGATTTTCAATTCTCCGTCACATTCCTTTTGAGCAACTAATTCTGGAACTCCGTCTGTATTGTCAAAGATAAATGCTTCGTCGATAATGGGTAAATAAAGCTCGAAAAGGTTTTTGATTCCTTTAAAGTATCTCCTTTCAATAATTTCCGGCGGAATATTATGCCCTCCCTCTGATACTCGAATTCTTACCCTTTCTTTCGCGATTTCGACATTTTGAAGCCAGAAATAAAGTAATGTAACTGTATAACCTTTTGACTTGGCTTCTAGAACTTTCTTCTGATGACTTAGACTTGCAAGGGTGGTTTCGAAGGCAAATGTCTCTCCTTCTTCCAATAGCTCATTGATTCGATGGAGCATTATCCGCCCAGCCTCGAATGCAACTTTCTCGGGGCGAAAAGGCGAAATGCCCCTTGCAATTTCATCAGCATTTACAAACTCTTTACAATCAATAATTTCGGGCAGAATGGTAAATGAAGCAGTCGTCTTACCTGCTCCATTGCATCCCGAGACTATGTAAAGATTCTTGCCCGACATCCTGCAAACTTACTAAAGGATGATTAGGGGCATCATGAACTTTTAAGCCCATCACTAGCAATCCGCCCCTGTTAAAAATCCCCCTCCCACCCCCTTCGCCAAATCTCAACTCCCTAATTTTGCCGAAATTTTTTTATACACCATGATTCGCAAAGCCTTTACTGTCGCGCTGCTGGCCGGTCTGTTCTTAGCTAAGAATGCCGGCGCCGAAATCAAATTCACACAATACGACTTGCCCAACGGGCTCCACGTCATCCTCCACGAAGACCATAGTACGCCTATTGTTGCCGTGAGTGTGATGTACCATGTCGGCTCCAAAAACGAAGACCCTACCCGCACAGGTTTTGCGCACTTCTTCGAGCACCTTTTATTTGAGGG
>JBDTKK010000439.1:0-9743 GCA_039935335.1 Chitinophagaceae bacterium | reverse complement strand
GCTCCTTAAAGATGCCCAGGAAAAAACAGGACTTTGCGATAGCATGACGGTTGGTTTTGGCACTATAGAAGGTTTGCCCATTGTGATAGCCTGTATGGAATTCAAGTTCATCGGCGGCTCCATGGGCTCGGTGATGGGCGAGAAAATCGGTCGCGGGATAGACTATGCCATAGCGCACAAAACCCCGATGATGATTATCTCTAAGAGTGGTGGTGCACGCATGATGGAGAGTGGATTTTCGTTGATGCAAATGGCGAAAGCTGCGGCAAAATTGACCCAATTGGCCAAGGCCGGACTACCTTATATTTCTTATCTCACAGACCCGACAACTGGTGGCGTTACGGCTTCTTTTGCCATGCTGGGTGATGTCAATATTTCAGAGCCAAAGGCATTGATTGGTTTTGCCGGCCCGAGGGTAATTAAAGAGACTATCAAGAAAGATTTGCCCGATGGATTTCAGCAATCAGAATTTTTACTTGAACACGGTTTCCTCGATTTTATTGTAGAAAGGAAAAACCTGAAAGCTAAGCTGGCAGAGCTTTGCCGGTGGTTTGGCACGAAGGCAGCTTAAGTGATATGGAGAAGAAAATTTTCATTAAAAACAAGCCCGCCACATTCGAGTATGCTATCGAAGAGCGGATGACAGCGGGTCTGGTGCTCACGGGTTCGGAGATAAAATCCATCCGGCTGAGCAAGCTGAGTTTTAATGATGCTTATTGCCTTTTTATTAAAGGAGAACTTTGGGTAAAAAGTCTGCACATATCGGAGTATGTCAATGTCGGCTACGTCTCCCATGACCCCATCCGCGAACGAAAACTGCTACTCAATAAAAAGGAGCTAAAGAAATGGGCAGCCAAGGTGAAGGAGAAAGGCTTGTCCGTAGTACCGCTCAATGTTTTTATCAATGATGATGGCTTTGCCAAGATGGAAATAGGCCTTGGCAAGGGCAAGAAAATGCACGATAAGCGTGAAAGCATAAAAGCTCGCGACAATGATCGCGAGCTTCAACGGTATCGATAATCTTTGCTTTTTAGATTACCTCAGAAGTAAGCTTTCCAAACAAGTTGCAAGGATCAAATCAAGCTTGAGACCTGAATCTTCTATACGTTATGTTCTTCAAACACGATATTATAGTGCTTGAGTTCGTTTAATACTGGGCGATAAACGGAAGGCATATCAGGGATATGGACTCCAGGAATTGGTTTGAGTACACCAGTAAGTAGCAGCTTTGCCAATATTGCGATTGGTAATCCGACCGTTTTTGCCATGGCAGTGTATTCGGCAGATTCGCCAATGGCACTCATAGAGGAGACAAGTCTCATTGCGCTCCCACGGTGGAGGTATTCAATCTCATGTTGCATCACCACCATGTCCTTATCTGCCTCTTCCATAGCCCATTTTTCCTGCAAAAGCGCGAGAAGTACATCGGCGTTAGAGCCACGACTTTCAGGCAGAAGCCTATCTGAAAAGAGTTCCAACCATTCCATCATCCTTTCAATCTTTTCGCGGGGCTTAGCATTCGCCACTTCACCAACATGCTCCTTTAATGATTTAGTAGTATCGCTATATCTGGTAAGTCCGGCCATCCAATCCGCATAAGTCTTTGCAGTTTCCAAAGGAGCACTTGCATCATCAGTGGCTCCGATATTTACTAATGCCGCCCAGGCTGCACAGAAATCGGGATGGCGAAGCGTTGCGCGTATGAAGGTCTTGGCATGAGGCAGACCATAAGATTGTAGATACTGAAGCGAATCGCGATTGGGATACCAAGCAAAGCGCCCTAATTTATCCACGGCAATGAATTTATTCTTTTGAAAAAGCTCTTTATAACCAAGTTCCTTATTACTACCATCTAGCAAAAAGGAAGCGCCAGCTTTGCCCGCATTGACCACATTTCGGGGATTCCAACTAATCTTATAGTGCCATGGATTATTATCACTTTCCGGCGCAACTAAGCCACCGCAATAAGATGAAAATGAAGTGATATCTCCGATGATGCGCTGAATTCCATGGATAATCTTATGGGCACTCATGTGGTCAAGACCTGGATCCAAGCCCATCTCGCACATAAACATCAGCCCTGCTTTCTTTGCCGCAGCGTCCAATTCCTTCATTTCTGGAGAAACATAGGAGGAAGTTATTAGGTGTTTCCTGAAATGAAGACAGTCTTCTGCAAGCAATATATGCAATGATGGTGGCATTAGCGAAAGAACCAAATCTGCGTCCTTCACTAAAGCTTGTCTCTGTGCCTCATTTTGAATGTCTAGCACCGCAATCCGTGCATTAGGAAAACCTACAACCTTTGAACGAAGCGCAGCTTCGCTGCTATCTGCAATCGTAATCTGCCAGGGTGTACGCTTAGACAATGAAGCGTGGAGCATATAGCGGATAAGCCAAGGAGAGGATTTGCCCGCACCTACGATAAGAACCTTTTGCATGTGGACGAAATTAATTAAGAGTTAGGAAAAATTTGAATGATATGTATCATAAAAAAACATTTTTAAGGATGATTTAGCAAAGACACTTTGTTTTGTTGGCATCCTATCCAAATCTCGTGCAAAACCATTGCTTTACAGCAAACAATATATAACTATCATGGAAACTCAAGTAGAGAAATGAAATCATTATATTGATTATCAATCAAGAAGGACTTAAAACCTAGCTTTCGCAGCGATTCCTAAACCCGATATTAAATTTTATACCACACAATGAATGCTGTATTTCCTGCTTCAATTTGGTATTATATTCGTAAATTTGCGGCTCTTTTAAAAAAGGTAAATGGATCAGAACGAAGGCATGCTTCCGGAAGGAGCAGAACAACAACCCGGTGACACCAATCGAATAGTACGTGTAAACATCGAGGAACAAATGAAAACGGCCTATATCGACTACTCCATGTCGGTAATTGTTGGCCGTGCCCTACCCGATGTCCGCGATGGGCTAAAACCCGTTCACCGTCGCGTGCTCTTCGCGATGCACGAACTCGGTGTGAGTTCCAACAAAGCTTACAAGAAATCTGCGCGTATTGTCGGGGAAGTACTCGGTAAATATCACCCACACGGTGACCAATCTGTTTACGATGCTATGGTACGCATGGCTCAAGAATGGAGCATGCGGTATATGCTTGTTGACGGTCAAGGAAACTTTGGCTCGGCAGATGGAGACAACCCTGCGGCGATGCGTTATACGGAGGTTCGCTTGCGTCGCCTTGGGGAAAGTATGCTGAGCGATATCGACAAAGAAACCGTTGATTTCTCACTCAACTTTGATGATACGCTGCAAGAGCCAACCGTACTCCCCACGCGCATTCCAAGCCTTTTGGTGAATGGCTCTTCGGGCATTGCTGTAGGCATGGCTACCAACATGCTACCGCACAATCTTGGCGAAGTAATTGATGGCTGTATCGCGTATATCGACAACAAGGAAATCACTATTGAGGAGCTGATGAAGCACGTCAAAGCACCGGATTTCCCAACTGGCGGCATCATCTACGGTATTGAAGGTATTAAGCAGGCCATGCACACAGGGCGCGGGCGTTGTGTGGTTCGCGGTATCGTGAATGTTGAAACCTCAAAATCTGGCAAAGAAACCATCGTCATCACGGCAGTGCCTTATCAGGTGAACCGCGATGTATTGGCCGAGAAAATCGGTGCGCTTGTCAATAATAAAATCATTGATGGCATCACCCACGTGGGTAATGAATCTAACAAAGATGGTACTCGCCTTGTAGTGGAATTGCGCAGAGATGCGGTGGCTCAAGTAGTCATCAATCAGCTCTACAAATTCTGCGAATTACAAACTAGCTATGGCATCAATAACGTAGCCATTGTAGCCGGTCGCCCACGCACACTCAACCTTAAAGACCTCATTACCGAATTCATTGCCTTCCGCCATGAAGTTGTGGTTCGCCGCACCCAATACGAGCTTCGCGAAGCCAAGAAACGGGCGCATATACTCGAAGGCTATCTCATTGCCTTAGATCATTTGGATCAAGTCATAGCTTTGATTCGTGCTTCTGCAACGCCGGACATTGCCCGCGAGGGATTGATTAGCAGCTTTGGCATGAGTGAAATCCAGGCGAAAGCCGTGCTGGAACTGCGTTTGCAAAGACTCACGGGTATGGAGCGCGATAAGATCCGCGAAGAACACGCCGAGCTAATGAAACTGATTGCACATCTTCAAGACATTCTTGACAATGAGGACATCCGTTTCCAGATTATTAAGGACGAACTGAACGAGGTAAAAGATAAGTTTGGGGATGCCCGCCGCTCCGAGATAGATTACAGCGATAGCGAGCTGGACATGTTGGATATGATTAAGGAAGAAGACGTGGTGATTACCATTTCTCACCTTGGCTACATCAAGCGGACTTCAATTGCTGAATACCGCTCCCAGCGCCGTGGAGGTCGTGGAGCTATGGGTGGCAAAACCCGTGAAGCAGATTATATCGAGCACCTTTTTGTGGCCTCAACGCACCACACCCTTTTATTCTTTACAGAGCAAGGACGTTGTTTTTGGTTGAAGGTTTACAAGATTCCAGAAGCCGATAAAAACACGAAAGGCCGCGCAGTGCAGAACCTAATACAGATACCACAGGACGATAACATCCGCACCATTATCGACGTGGCTAATCTGGAAGATGAAGATTATCTGAAGCAACATAGCGTAGTGCTTTGTACCCGCAATGGTATTATCAAAAAGACATCTCTCCGCGACTTTAGCCGCCCTCGTGCCAATGGCGTAAATGCCATTACCATTCAGGAAGGTGACCAACTGCTGGATGTGAGCCTTACTGACGGCAATAGCTATATCATGATTGCTGTGAAAAGCGGTCGCGCTATTTGTTTTCCAGAAGATAAAGTACGCAGCACAGGCCGCGGTGCCATTGGTGTTTATGGTATCGACATGGGCGATGAAAGCAAGAAAGACGCGGTTATCGGCATGGTGTGTATTAATAAGGAAGACACGAAAACTCAAGTATTGGTTGTCTCTGAAAAAGGCTTAGGGAAGCGCACTGCATTCCTTGAAAAGATGGATGGTGAAGCAGATGGCGAGGAACACAGCAACGTGGTGGACATCACCAACGAAGCTGGAGAAACCGAGAAATATCGTCTCTCCTATCGCGTAACAAATCGCGGTGGAAAGGGTGTAAAGACCATCAACATCACGCCTAAAACAGGAGCTTTGGTTGGCCTATTGGCTGTAGAAGAAACAGACGATTTGATGATTACTTGTAAGTCCGGCATTACCATCCGGATGAAGGTTGCCGCCATTCGCGAAGCTGGCCGTGCGACACAAGGTGTGAAGCTCATCAACATTGATGAAGGCGATGAGATTGCTGCTATAGCCCGTATCAACGAACAGGAAGATGACGAATTAGAAACTGAAGAAGGAGTTGAAAACGGAGTAGAAGGAACAATTGCTGTAGAAGGCGAGACAACTGAAATTGAACCCGAAAACCCTGAAACTTCGGAAGCAACTGAAGCCGACGACGAACCAGAAGCTTAAACTTAAACTTGAAGCCTTATTTTTAAACTTAGAAGCATCTTCCTTTACTTTGAAGATGCTTCTTTGTCTATTTAAAGAACAAACCTTGAAACAAAAATCATGAAGAAAATACTCGTGGTAGCACTCAGCCTACTCCTTGCGAATAGCGCGTTTGCTCAAAAATCTAAGATGCGCGATGCGCGTGACTATCTCGGCGATCAGAATTACAAAAAGGCACTCGTGGCCATCAACGAGGCTGTGAACAATGAGTCGACGAAAGACAATGCAGAAGCTTGGTATCTGCGCGGTATGGCGTATCTCCAGCAAGCAATTGATAGCACAGCGCATGAACCGAATGCTGCCAACGAATCGCTGAAATCATTGATGAAAGCTCTTGCTTTAAAACCTGATTATGGGCCGGAAATCAACAACGGACTTTACTCAAATGCGTTGCTGGCTTTTAATGATGGTGTGGCCGAATTTTCTTCCAATCCTGCTGCGGCTTACGATAAGTTTATGAAGGTGGTGGACATCTACAATGTGGGCAATGGCAAGCGCTTTGCAAATGCGAAGCCTTTTACAGAATTAGTAGTTTCGGCAAAATCTAATGGAGCGTATGCTGCTTTGAATGCTAAGGAAGATGACAAGGCATTGGCTTTGCTTTCGGAATTGAGGAGTACAGGCCAAAAGGACTCCAACATGTATCAATCGCTCATCGAAATCTACACGCGGAAAAACGACGACAACAATCTGCTTTCTACTATTTCCGAGGCTCGAAAAGCATTTCCCAATAGTGCTTTGTTTCGGAACTTAGAATTGAATTATTACATCCGCTCCGGCAAAACTGAAGTATTGGCCAACAAGCTGGAAGAGGCCGTGAAAGCGGATCCTAACAACGGCGAACTGTGGTACAACCTAGCGAATGTGTATGAACGTAGCGCGTTTCCTAAAGATGATAAAGGCACTCCGCTAGCCAAGCCCAGCGACTTCAATGAGGTTTTTTCCAAAGCAGAAAACGCCTATGCAAAAGCTCTGAAAGCAAGCCCAAATAATCCTGACTACAACTACAACTTTGGCGTACTTTATTACGAAACTGCTGCCGACCTTACACAGCAAATGAATAAGATAACCGGCATGACCGCACCGGAGCAAAAACAGTATGATGGCCTAATGGCACAGCGTGATGCTCAATTTGCAAAAGCGCAACCTTATTTTGAAAGAGCCTACAATTTACTGGACCCGAAAGCTTCAAATCTTGACCAGAGCGAAAAGATTACTTACCAAAACGCGATGATTGGCTTGCGCGAAATTTATTCTCGCCAAAATAATAAAGCCAAGACTGATGAACTGAAAGGGAAATTGGACGCTTTGCGTTGATTGACTCATGTGGTGCGTGAGGACACGAACCACGGCTTAGCTGCATTAATTGAATTTTGTGGTTCGTGAAGACACGAACCACGGCTAAAGCTGCTCCAAAAAGGGGCAGTTTTTTTATGCTCTGATTTCTCTCGGGTTGCCCTGATAAACACTAGTGTTTTGGGAGATTTTTTCTCACAGATAGCACAGATTTGCACAGATTTTTTCGAAGAATTCTTGCATTGATCAATCTCAAATTTTCCTAAAAAATGGAGTAGACTTTCTAAAGAATTCTTCAACTCTTAAAGTGATGAAACGCCCTCCTTTCCGCCCCTAACGTCACAAGAATATTGCAATAGAAGGCTCATTCAAAACCTTTACCGCTATAGCTACGACTTATGCCTACAAAGCTAGTTTTCAATTTTCTTAAACGATAATTTGCCTTTTACAAGTCCATAACTCTAGTGGGCTACATTTCTAAACTTTGCCAAATGAAGAAAGTATTACTTGCTCTGGTAACATTGTGTTTTATCACCCACACAAAAGCTCAGCAAACCGTTGGACTTTTCTCCCGAACTACTGAAAGTGAAGATGGTTATGTCCTGTTTTCCACTCTGGCTAACAATGAAACTTTCCTCATCGATAAATGTGGGAAGCAAATCAACACCTGGCACAGCCCCTTTCTACCGGGAATGAGTGCCTACCTGCTACCGGATGGCTCATTGCTGCGTCCGGGCGTTATTGGCAATACACACTTTAACCTGGCAGGAAATGGCGGTATCATTGAGCAACTTAATTGGAATAGTGGGAAGATTTGGACTTACGCCCTTTCCGACACTACACAATGCCAACACCATGATATTTGTCCGCTGCCCAACGGAAACATTTTGGCCATTGTGTGGGAATTAAAATCAGACAGCGAAGCCAATGCATTGGGTAGAACGCCAAGGTCAATTTCATCTGAAGCCTGGCCAGACAAAATTGTGGAGCTGCAACCGCAAGGCATAAATGGTGCAAAAATAGTGTGGGAATGGCACGCTTGGGATCATATGATTCAGGATAAAGACCCGACGAAACCCAACTTCGGGCAAGTGGATATGCACCCTGAATTGGTCAATATCAACTTCCCGGCACAAGGCGCAGGAAAGGACTGGATGCACACCAATTCTGTAGCATACAATGCGGCCTTAGATCAAATAGTACTGAGCATCCATAGCTTTGATGAATTTTGGATAATAGATCACGGCACTACTACTGCCGAAGCCGCCAGCCACACCGGTGGGCGATATGGCAAAGGTGGTGATTTGCTCTATCGTTGGGGCAATCCAGGAGCCTATAATCAGGGTACAAGTATTGACCATCATTTTTACGGACAACATGATGTGCATTGGATTCCCGCAGGCCGCCCGGACGCTGGGAAGGTTTTAGTTTATAATAACGGGGATGGCCGCCCTCAAGGCAGTTATAGTTCGGTGGAAGTAATCAACCTGCCGATGGATGTAGATGGGAATTATATACCCTCTACAGGGTCTGGCTATTTGCCTGTAACTCCAGATTGGATTTATGAAGCACCTATCAAAACGGATTTTTTTTCTGCCATTATATCTGGTGCGCAAAGAATGGAGAATGGCAATACACTCATTATAGAAGGGACGAAGGGGCATTTGTTTGAGGTGACACCTACAGGTAATACTGTTTGGGATTATGTGAGTCCGGTGGGCAACAATAAAATTATTGAGCAGGGGAAAAACATATCTGGTACTGCCGTGTTCAGAGCTAGGCAATATAGCTTGGATTATCCTGGGTTTAAAGGCCGAACACTTACGCCCGGTGCACCTATTGAAACTAATCCGCTTCCTTATACCTGCGTGATGAATACCGAATTGGCAGTTGGGAAAACTACTTTGAACAACGGAGCTATTGCTATTGTAAACCCAGTTGGGGAAGAACTTATCCTGATGCCAAGTTCCAATATCGAGAATGCGGAATTGAGTCTGTACAATTCAATAGGCAGTATTTGTGCTGTTTGGAAGACAAACTTCAATGCGGGTCAACGGAAAACACTAGCTTTAGCGCAGAGCTTGGTTCCGGGGATTTATACTTTGCAGATAAAAAGTAAAAGCGAAGTGAGCACCCACCAATTGGTTCGGTATTAGGATTGGGGATTTTCTCTCCACAGCTTTCTTTAAGGTATTTCCTCCTCGGCGGGATAGCAGAACACATAATACCAGCAGACATCTAGTTCGAGTGTTCGGCTCGATTTGCCGATTTTCTTGACAGTGCTATGCGCGTGAACTTGTGCTCCTCCGCAAAAAAGGGTTCGGACATTTGGGGATGGTTCATGATGTAGACAAGATGTCCATTTGGTCTTAGATGGCTGGCTAGGAGAAGTGCCAGTTCGTTGTAGGTCACAGATCTTACTACAGCTTAAAGAGCATCAAGGGGAATAAAGAGAATATATCCGGCTTTTGCGCTGGGCACATTCCAGAAACGCGGACAAATGCCTACTTCTAGGCTCGTAATCTCAATAGATTATATAAAATGATTAACTTAAAACGTCGCAACTTCTACAGCAAAGAAAAAATAATTATCTAAAAGAGTAGTAGGGGTTACGTATAATACGGAATAATATTCTAAGAAAGTACCAGTAGTTTTATATAGTATAAGATAATTTTCCGTAAGAATAGCAAGGGTAATCTATGATACAAAATAATTTTCTGAGGAGTCCGCAGGAGTTACCGCGCTCCAGGAAGCATACCCATGCATCTCGCCATCCATTCCTGGAGAAAATAAACGATCTTATCATCGACTTCGCTCCCACATCCATGTCGCATGAGCCCGCGCTCAGGCCGCTTGCATGAGACTAATACAACACGTACTTTAGCCCCCCAAAACCCCCT
>JBDTKK010000438.1:0-3417 GCA_039935335.1 Chitinophagaceae bacterium | reverse complement strand
GGCGTCAAATAGAGTATGTTTTAGGGAAATGGAAGAATACGGAACTGCCTATTGTAAAGGAAAAGATCCTGAAAAGCATTGATCTGATAGAAAGTTTTGCAGCTATTGGCATTTCAAAAACGATGACCTTGTTCAATAAATAGTAGGGAAAAAGTAGGTTTCCTCTTCCATAATTTTCGAAAATACTCAATATTGAGTATTTTTCAAAAAAATTCAATCTATGAAAATTATAGTAGCGCTGATTATCGCCATCGGCTTACATTTTTCCGCTTCTAGCCAGACACTTGGTGCAGCAATCGATGCCAAAGACACTGTACTCGCGGCAAAACTGATTAAAGCCGGAGCTAATCCAAATGCAATAGATGAAAACGGAGGGACACTTTTAATGAGTGCCTGCCATTTTCCTGATGTACCGATGGCTTCCTTTCTGTTGCGCCATGGGGCGAATGCTAATAAACCCGTATCACCAAAAGGACGAAATGTCTTGATGGTGGCTTGTGCCTATTGGTGTGGCATGGATATGGTGAAGCTCTTGGTCGATTTTCACGCAGATGTGAATGCCACAGACAAAGACGGAATGACAGCCCTTATGCTCGCTGCTAAAAATGAAAAGCAAGATGTTGTTGATTTTCTACTGAAACACGGTGCTCATGCGAAGCTTAAAGACGCGAAAGGCCAGACAGCGCTGGATTATGCAAAAGCTGGCAAAGTGGAAGACTACATGATAAAGTCTATCAAAGACACAAGATTTAGTCGAGAAGCCGTGATGGAAAGTCTTGAAAAAGCGATGAGGTAACAACAAAGCATCGCAGCTTACTTTTAAAGTTTAGGTTTTGAAAAGCCGAAAATGTGGGCATTTGTGTCCATTCCTGCCGCGCACAACTTACTTTCGCGCCCTTACACAAAATCATTCTTTATGAAGAAACTTATCTTTCCTGTCCTTGCTATTGGTTTGGCTGTTTTGTCTTCCTGCGGGAAGGGCGAAAAAGTGGACTTGAAATTAAATCTGCAACCAGGCAGCCAATATCTCTATACCATGGAGACGAAAATGGACATGACCCAAACTGCTATGGGCCAGTCCATGAAGACCAATAACGACATGACTATGGAGTTCGTTTATGACGTGACTGCTGCCGATGGAAACAATAAGAAAATTACGGTGACTTACGATCGTATTGCCATGCAAATGAAAAGCGCGATGGCTAATATGACTTACGATTCGC
Organism: Chitinophagaceae bacterium; assembly: GCA_039935335.1. Classification (GTDB taxonomy): domain Bacteria; phylum Bacteroidota; class Bacteroidia; order Chitinophagales; family Chitinophagaceae; genus UBA1952. The sequence continues at coordinate 2,194 of JBDTKK010000438.1, read as the reverse complement.
GTGACACGACACACAACACGCCAGAGCTAAAAATGATGGGCTATATGCTTCACAAGCCATTCACCATGCTGGTTTCCGACCATGGCGAAATCCTTAAAGTAGAAGGGCTGCAAGCCATTATCAACAATATGGGTGATTCTACTACAGCGGAAGGTGCTGCAATGCGTCGGCAACTGGCATCCAGCTTCAACGATTCGTCTATGAAAGGTATGATGCAGCAATCGCTCAATTTCTTTCCTGATAAACCCGTTTCTGTAGGCGATACCTGGAAAAAGAGCTACAGCATGAACATGAGTATCATGGCGGTGAACATGGACAACGAATACAAACTCACTTCTGTCAGCAATGGTATTGCACACCTTGATGTCAGTTCAAAACTTACAGGCGGCGGCGACATTGCTGGCGGTGAGGAAATGAAGAATGTGAAAGTAGATTTGAAAGGCGATCAAAAAGGCACGATGGACGTAGAAGTGGCTACAGGCTTGGTTGTAGATAGCAAACTGAAGCAAGACATCAAAGGTGATATCAGCATGATGGGCATGAAAATTCCGTTGACGATGACGCAGGATATTCGCATTACCGCGAAGAAAAAATAGCAAATTCTTTTTAGAAAAATGGCGGGCAATTCAGTAAAGAGTTGCCCGCTTTTATTGGCGCAAGACTGCCGTTTGATTTCTTAGCCCGAAAAGGGGGCGAAATTTTGGTAGCAGTCAAAAACAAACCGCTTTCATTAAAGTCCGAAGGAGGGACATATTGGTTGCCCACAAGACAAACATCTCCTCGTTTTCAAGGCTTGAAGTTTTATTAAAATTCCAGAATTATTCTGTTCGAAAAAGTTGGTAAAATGTAGGCGGAGCGTAAACTAAATACCCAATAGTTAAGCACTGAAGCTTCGACGGAACTAATCGAAAACTCTAAAGGCAATCTCTATTTTTTAGTCGTCGCCGAAGTACCAAAACTCTTTTGATTTTTGTCTTTTTGGGCGTCCAACTTGGGGAAACCTGACTTCTTAATTCGTTCGCTAAGGCAAGTTTTTCTGGGAATAGTACCACATTATCATACTTGTTAAGCGAAGTGTCGAGTCGCACGGCAGGCACCTTTTTCTCGTTTATTTCGTGCAAATTCTTCATAATTCAAATTTACCTTTTTTTCGCCGAACGGCAAACGCTTGGTAATCAATGTTGTCCGAAACCGCATTATCGTCAATCGCACCTGTTTTCAAATTTCTATCTCCAAAAGCAAGGTTGTATAGGTTATCAATATTCATTGGTTCAAACTGGATGACTTTCTGAATTTTTCCTTTAGAACCTTCACTTAAAAATTCAAACGTAGTTAGGTGTCGGCCTGCTTTTAATTCGTAACGGTCTAGTTTCATTAAAATCCTTTTTGTCAGGAAATGAAGATAGCCAGTGTGGGTTAATTTCTACTTTGAGGAGTTTTCGTGTTTGGAACAAATCAATATCCCCACATAAATCCAAAAACCCACATTCCCCGTAAATTGCTCGAGAACGGCGCAGCAAAAGCCAATCAGCGACCACATTTCTCACTACAAAATTTCAATCAAAAACAATGGATTCCAATCATTATTACAACGCCGAAGACCTCAATAAATTTGGCAATATTGCCGACTATGGAAAGGATTTGGCTGCAAAGTTTTTTGGCTGGTATGGCGCTGTTTTCGCAGACGGCGCACTCACCGCAAAAGAAAAATCTTTGATTGCTTTGGCCGTTGCTCATGCCGTTCAATGCCCTTACTGCATTGATGCTTACAGCGCGGATGCTTACGAAAAAGGATATAACGAACAACAACTTATGGAAGCCGTTCATGTAGCCGGAGCAATCCGCGGCGGCGCAAGTCTCGTACATGGTGTGCAGATGATGAATAAGGTAAAAGAGATAGCAATGTAATGGCCACGAAATCACTCAAAGCACAAGGAAATATTTTGGCCGATTCGCATCGGCAACTTGAAGTCATAGAACACGGCGAGGACGGACATTTTATGCCCATTCCTTTTCAGGAAAAGCTCGATAACCTTGGCCTATATCCGCTGAAACCCACGCAAATCAGTGTCTTCCAGATAAATGTTGGCAAGATGTGCAATCAGGTTTGTAAGCACTGTCATGTGGATGCTGGCCCTGACCGCAAGGAAATAATGACCCGCGAAACGATGCAGCAATGTCTCGATGTGTTGGA
>JBDTKK010000437.1:0-11533 GCA_039935335.1 Chitinophagaceae bacterium | reverse complement strand
GGAGAACCCTGCATCTTCCACCAGAGGAGTTTGCTTTTCAAAATGCCCGGCTTGCTTCCACCCTTCCAAAATCTGACGTGTATTCGCTTTGCTCTGCTCCACATTCGGTTGATTGAAGGGATTGATGCCAATCACGATTCCGGCTGTAGCTACCGCAATTTCCCAGCGATAATATTCGCCTCCAAGTGCCAATTTGTTCGGAATCTGAATACGCACCACTGGATGCCCTGCCTGCTCCAATACCTTCAATTTCTCTTCGTCATCTACCACCGAATCACCCTTCAAAACCATTTGCACAAAAATCCGGTCATTACCATACACATCAGGGCTGGCGAGGCTTTCACCATTCACCGGTATCAATCCCTGACCTTCTTTACCTGTACTCTCTGCCAATAATTGCTCCACCCAATAGCCAAAAGCGGTTATCGACTTCGACATCACAAAAGTGATTTTGTCTCGGCCATTCTTCTGACAAATTCCTAAAGTCGTCCCGAGGCTCAAACCAGGATTGGAAGCGGCTGGAATCTGGCCATCGCAACTATCTTTCATCTGCTTCGCACTATCCATCAACTTACGAATATCCACGCCCATCAAGGCCATAGGTACAAGGCCAAAATCCGAAAGCACAGAGTAACGACCACCAATCCCAGGAGGATTCAAAAAAGTTCTTCTAAAATGAAAATCCTCGGCCATCTTCACCAGAGGACTTCCGGCATCAGTAATAGCGATGAAATTCTGCCCCACATTTTCCATACCCGCATCTTCCATCACTTTGTAGAAATAGCGGAAGAAACTGATGGTCTCTTGCGTACCGCCACTCTTAGAAGCCGCAATGAAAAGCGTCTTCTTTAAATCGACCTCATTCTGTATTTGCAAAATGGCTGCCGGGTCAGTGTTGTCCAAGACAAAAAGTTGAGGAAATCCCTGGCCAGTGCCAAAACTCTCTCTTGCAACTTCGGAGCAAAGACTACTACCGCCCATCCCCAGCAAAACAACAGAAGAAAAGCCTTCACTTTTAATCTGCGTTGCAAAGGCTGTAATGGCTTCTATCGCCTTGTCCGAACTTTCTGGAAGCCCTATCCAGCCCATGTTTTCACGAATCATCTTCGCCTCATCGGCTTCTGTTTTCCAAAGAAATGCATCCTTTTCAAAAAGCCTTCTTCCAGCAAGACGTTCATCCATCGCTGGGTATGCTGCGGCAATTTTCTTGCCCATCGAAGCCCCAGAAATACTTTGTGTAGCGAAAGTATCCGCCAACAATTTTTCCCGTTTCCCTTCGAGTGCCACCATCAGTTTATTGAAGGCTTCATTGAATTTGATGATGCCCTCGTCCTCCAATTGTTGGGTGATAAAATCGATATCAATACCCCACTTTTTCAATGCAGGAAAAACAGTTTCCGCGTCGGGAATATCCTGCATGATGCTGTCCTTAATCAATGTTCCATGATCGGCAAATTCCTCTATTGTTTCATCGGGGATTGTATTAATCGTATCAGGCCCAATCGCTGTTTCTATATAGCGCAAATCATAGCCTAGCGGGTCTTTGTTGCTCGTGCTTGCCCACAATGGCTTTTGCACATTCGCACCTTTTGCTTTCAACTTTTCCCAAGCATCACCACTAAATATTTTCTGAAAACTTTGGTATGCGATTCGTGCACTGGCTAGTCCCGCTTTCCCAATCAATAACTGTGGTACATCTGTTTTTTTGTCTCCCGGAATAATATGCGAGCCGAGCAAAGAATCAACCAACACATCGATACGACTAAGGAAGAAACTGGCGAAGGAAACAATTTTGTCGATTGGCTTGCCTTCATCCACTCTTCGTTGTAAAGCACGGATATAAGCATGGGCGATATCCTCGTAGCGCGGCACACCAAAAAGCAACGTCACGTTGATGTTGATGCCTTGATATAAAAGTTCCTCAATCGCGCCGATTCCTTCGGCTGTCCCTGGAATTTTTATCAAACAATTCAGCCTATCCACCAAGCCGTGAAGGCGCTTTGCTTCTGATATGGAGTTGGCTGTGTCCCGCGCCAGGTAAGGTGATACCTCCAAACTAACAAAGCCATCCGTGCCATTTGATTCATCAAATACAGGCTTTAGAATATCGCAGGCATCCTGCAAATCTTTCACCGTAAGTGCATCGTAAATCTGGAAGGCTGTCTTGCCTTGCGACACTTGATTTTTGATTTCTCCATCATAGTCCGTTCCGGAGGTAATAGCTTTATGGAAAATGCTGGGGTTGGACGTAATACCGCGAAGACCTTCTTCTTTTACACGCCGCGCGATTTCACCGTCATCAATCTTTTTTCTGGAAAGATTATCGAGCCAATAGCTCTGTCCGAAACTCAATAATTCAACTAGTTTGTTCATGGTTATTTCATGTTTTTTTGTTCAATCAATTCAATTTTATGTAACCTTCTTTTGTGCCGCTCTTCACCTGAAAAGCTTGCAGACAGAAAGCGCAGTGCAATTTCCTTAGCCAGTTCAATGCCAATGACGCGCTCGCCGAGGCAAAGAATATTCACGTTATCGTGCTCCACACTTTGGTGCGCACTATAGGTATCATGACACACACCTGCGCGAATGCCGCGAAACTTATTTGCTGCAATACTTACCCCCACTGCGCTACCACAAATAAGAATGCCTCTATCCGCCTTGTGTTGCATTAATGCTTCAGCAGCATCAGCAGCACGATCGGGGTAATCATCAGGAATATCAGCACTGTTTGTACCCAAATCTATCATCTCAAAACCCTTGCTGAGCAAGTATTCTATCAGAACTTGCTTGTACTCATAGCCGGCATGGTCGGACGCAATTATGACTTTCATAACTCTAATTTTCAAGCATTTTTTTGACGTGTTCCACTACGTTTTCAGTAGTGAAACCGAAGTGTTTAAAAAGATCCTTTGCCGGAGCACTTTCACCGAATGTGTGCATCGCAATGATGTCGCCTTCTTCCCCTACCCATTCGTGCCAGCCCTCTGCTGCTGCGGCTTCTATGGCCAAACGCTTGTGTACATTTTTAGGCAAAACCTCTTCACGGTATTCTTTACTTTGCTCTCTGAAAAACTTCCAACAAGGCATACTCACTACTCGCACGTCAATCTCATCTTTTGCCAACATTTCTTGTGCTTTCAATGCCCATTGCACTTCCGAGCCTGTACTGATAATAATGGCCTGAGGCGATGCTCCCTTTTCTTTAGAAAGAATGTAAGCACCGCGTTTCAGTCCATCGGCACTCGCCACCTTTTCTCTATCAAAAATGGGTACCTTTTGGCGGGTAAATACCAGCATCGTTGGGCCATCTTTTCGCTCCAGTGCTGCTTTCCAAGCCACAACGGCTTCATTGGCATCAGCAGGGCGAATGACCGCAATATTGGGTGTAGCGCGGAAGGTGATAAGTTGTTCAATTGGTTGGTGTGTAGTCCCATCTTCGCCGAGGCCAATAGAATCGTGCGTCATCACATAGATAACGGGCATCTTCATGATAGAAGCCATCCTAATCGCCGGCTTTGCATAGTCGGTGAAGACTAAATATGTAGCCGCAAAAGGTCGCACACCGCCATGCACCATCATACCATAACTCGCAGCGCACATTACGTGTTCGCGAATGCCCCAATCTATATATCGGTTTTCGTATTTCCCGACACCGAAATAGCCGCAATTTTCGATAAGAGTGGAAGTACTTTCGCCAAGGTCACCGCTGCCGCCCATAAGCCATGGGAGCGGTTTTTCAACAGTATTGAGCACTTCTGTCGTCACTTTCCGTGTGGCCATATCGCCATCTTTCGGGGTGTATTTAGGAAAATCTTTGTCCCAACCTTGAGGCAATTCCTGATTCAAATATTGTTGAAAAGTTTTCTCCAATTCTGGATTCTCCGAAGCCAATTCTTCCAGTAATTCGTTCCAATGATTTTCTTCAGCTTGTCCACTTTTTATTGCCCGATTCATGAATTCACGAACGTCATCAGGAACGTAGAAAGTCTTGTCGGTGGGCCATCCATAAAACTCTTTGGTAAGCTTCACCTCTGCATCGCCTAGAGCCGAGCCATGCACTGCGGAAGTATCTTGTTTGTTGGGTGAACCATAACCAATATGTGTCCGTAACATAATAATAGAAGGTCTGTCAGTGACGGCAATTGCATTCTTATAAGCCTCTGTTATTTTACCAACATCATTAGCTACGCCGCCTTCGTCCAGATTTTGAACATGCCAGTGATAGGCTTCAAAACGTTTGGCGACATCATCATTGTAGGCAAGGTTGGTGTTACCCTCTATGGTAATGTGATTATTGTCGTAGAGAAAAATTAATTTGCCTAAACCCAAATGTCCCGCAAGTGATGCGGCTTCATGTGATGCCCCTTCCATAAAGTCTCCATCACTACAGAAAACGAAGGTGTGATGATCCACAATTCGCTTTCCATTTTTATTAAAAATCGCAGCAAGGTGTGCTTCTGCAATGGCCATACCAACCGCCGCCATAATACCCTGTCCGAGTGGCCCTGTGGTTGTTTCTATGCCGGGAGTAAGGGAATGTTCGGGGTGTCCCGGAGTCTTACTATTAAGTTGTCTAAAGTTTTTGATGTCCTCAAGAGAAAGATCGTAGCCGGAGAGATGAAGCATCGCGTATTGAAGCATCGAGGCGTGTCCATTGGACAAGACGAAGCGGTCGCGATTGAACCAGTTTGGATTTTTAGGATTGTAGCGCATCACGTTCATCCATAGGGCGTAGGCTGCGGGAGCGAGCGCCATTGGTGCCCCAGGGTGGCCGCTGTTTGCTTTTTCTATTGCATCGATTGCAAGACAGCGAATGGTGTCGATACACCGCGTTTCTAAGTTCATTATTTATATAGCATTGAGTGAAGAATCATCATCAAAAAAAACGATGAGAAACGAGGGATTTACGGTTACAAAGACCTTCATTTCAAAATTCCAAGTCCATCAAAATTTCTTGCCCAAGCTACAAAAAAGCTATGCCACGGATTTTACTCTTAAGAGGTTGTAGAATTATTTTAACAACGGAGTTTCATAGTCATTTTAACTTTCAGATTTCTGTCAAAAGCGTTTAAAACAAGTGGCTCTCCCTAGCCGAAAGATTTATTTCAATTAGTGGGCAATTCAGAGCCAAACTAGCTGCAACGCCCATATATTCCAGAAGAAGCGTGCTAAATTCCACGAAAGTTTGTAGCATTACATGCCCAGTTGCTTCGCCAAAAAAAATCTGCTATCATGATGAAATATATCATCCTACTCTTGATATTCCTCTCCTTTTGCCTTCCGGCAAATGCCCTTTTAAAGCAACATCACAGTGCAGCGGCAAAAACTCAAACCGCATTTTCTTCAAGAATAAATACGGAATACCAATTCGCGAATTTCCAGACCGAGCCAAGGGTTAGGAAATATCACCCTACCGACGAAGACCGCTATTACAGCAGCATTGAAGGGATGGTTGCTTTTACATCTACCATTCTATCTCTCGCATGCTTCATTGCGTTAAGCATTACGTCTGTGCAATTCTTTATTATTCCAGCATTGGCTTTTGCCACGCTGGCAACTGTACTTGGCACCGTAGGTCTTACCCGAATGAAACCGGGCTATGCTATCATTGGATTGGTAGTGGGACTGATTGAAATAGTGGCTGGCTTTGCCGTTCTCGCTAACCTCCCACCACTGTAAAAAGCCAAAAATATTTTCTGCTGGCGCGAATTTTTTATCAACCAAAAATCTAAAAATTACAAGAATGAAACGCAATGCAACAGCCGTATGGAACGGCACTGGAAAAGAGGGAACTGGCCAAATGAGCACTCAAAGTACCACACTCAACAAAGCTCAATATTCTTACAAAAGTCGCTTTGAAGAAGGCGTTGGCACAAACCCAGAAGAATTGATGGCAGCGGCTCATGCTGGATGTTTCAGCATGAAACTCGCTTTCGAATTGAATGCAGCAAACTTCACTGCAGATGAAATTCAGACCAGTTGCAACATCACCTTAGACCCAGCAAAAGGCATTACCACTAGCGAGCTAAAATGCACCGCAAAAGTACCCGGTATCAATGCCGAAAAATTTCAGGAGCTTGCAAAGAAGGCTAAAGCAGAATGCCCTGTAAGCAAGGCTTACAGTGCTTTGGAAATTACACTGGTGGCGACGCTGGCTTAGCGTCTTTTTAGAAAAGAATGTAGGCTTAATTCCTCTTCATTTCGACTGGAAAGGGGGGAAGATGAAAATGCAAACTGATTTTCTGGTACGGAACTTATCTGCATTCAACCGTAATTTTAAACCCAATGAATGACCCCTCGCACGTTCGGCCAGAGGAGCAGCTTACACCTGCCGAAAAAGCTTACGAAAATACGATTCGCCCACAGCAGATTGAAGATTTTGCAGGCCAGCCGCAGCTTGTAGAGAATTTGCGCATTTTCATTAAAGCAGCCAACCTACGTGGCGAAGCCTTAGACCATGTGCTTTTTCATGGCCCTCCAGGATTGGGAAAGACCACCCTGTCGAGGATTGTAGCCAACGAACTTGGTGTGAAAATCAAAGAAACTTCCGGGCCGGTAATTGAAAAACCTGCAGATTTAGCGGGGTTACTCACTTCTTTGGAAGAGCGGGACGTACTTTTTGTCGATGAAATTCATCGGCTAAGTACCGTGGTCGAAGAATACTTGTATTCGGCAATGGAGGATTTCAAGATTGACATCATGATAGACTCAGGCCCAGCTGCTCGCTCTATTCAAATTTCATTAGCTCCTTTTACGCTTGTAGGTGCAACCACGCGCTCCGGGCTACTTACAGCGCCTTTACTGTCGCGGTTTGGCATCAAAAGCAGACTGGATTATTACACTGCTGACGTGTTGCAAGGCATCATTTTGCGTGCCGCAGGCGTGTTGAAATTAAAGGTCACTTCTGATGCAGCAATGGAAATAGCCAGGCGCAGCAGAGGCACTCCTCGTATTGCCAACGGCCTTTTGCGCAGGATGCGTGATTTTGCCCAAGTGCTTGGCAAAGGCATTGTGGATATGGACATTGCAGAATACGGTTTGCGGGCTTTAAATGTGGATGCAAATGGACTTGACGAGATGGACAATCGCATTCTCACGACCTTAATTGACAAGTTCAAAGGTGGCCCAACCGGTATCTCCAACATTGCAACAGCAGTAGGTGAAGAGGCCGGAACCATAGAAGAAGTGTATGAACCATTTTTGATTCAGGAGGGCTATATCATGCGGACACCACGTGGCAGAGAAGCCACGGAAAGGGCATACATACATCTGAATAGAAAGTGGGCTAAAGGCGGCGAGACGCTTTTTTAGAAAAGAAAATCTTTTAAGAATGAAACCAATTTTTAGGCAACCTTCTTTGCAAATATTAAGCTGCACAATACTTCTATTGCTTATTGCAACAGCTTCGTTTTCTCAATCAAAAATTGATTCAATAATTTCCATAAAACCCTTTGTCTTAGGGCAAGTTGACGAAATCTACTCTATCCAACTTGGTGAAAACCGAGTGTTGAATATCTATTTACCGGAAGATTATCACGCAAACGACACGAGTCATTATCCCGTGGTCTATCTCTTGGATGGCTCGGCCGACGAAGACTTCATTCATGTAGTTGGGCTCTATCAATTCTATTCTTTTCCTTGGATAAATCGTGTGCCAAAATCTATTATTGTGGGTATTGCCAATGTTGACCGGAGGCGAGATTTCACCTTTCCAACTAAGATAAAAGAAGACTTAAAAGCCTACCACACCACCGGGCATTCGGATAAATTCATTTCCTTTCTAGAAAAGGAATTGCAACCATTTATCGAGAAAAGATTTAGAACCAATCGCTCCAAAACCCTGATAGGAGAGAGTTTGGGAGGATTATTGGCTTCGCAAATTTTGCTTGAGAAGCCAGAGCTTTTCAATAATTATATTATCGTTAGCCCGAGCCTATGGTGGAATAACGGCTCTCTGTTGGAGGAAAGTTTTGATAAGCCCTGCAAGCAGTCTTCACAAAAAATAGCGGTGTATGTCGGCGTTGAGAAAGAAGCGCTTGCTCCTACAAAAATTCCACGATTGATAGACGTGGATGCCAGTACTTTGGCAGAAAAGTTAACCGACTGCCAGTCCAAAAATCTGCGCGTTCATTTCAATTATTTACCGGAAGAAAACCATGCTACAATCATGCATCAGGCTATGATGAATGCTTTGAAATTTCTTTATCCAGCGGCAAAAGAGAATTGAAACATTGAGTATCAGGCTTCGCTGCCCAGCATATTCCCCAAAGCCGATTGCAACTTCATAAGCAATCTATAGGTAGCCGGACAAGACAATGACCTTTTAGCCAATTGCTCTTTGTGCTTCGAAAAAAGCCCATCTAGATGGTAAGGAAATCCTGCACAAACTTCTGGCCTTTGTTCGTAGATGCTACACTTATTATCCGACTGCAAAAACTGACAAGGCACGGCAAGATTCACCCATTCGCCAGTCGAATATTGGAGCAAATATTTCCTCCGAAAAGCATCTTCATCGAGGTCAAGGTATTTGCTGATACGGGCAACGTCTTCGTCTGAAAACCTTGGTGTCATTGTCTTGCAGCAGTTAGCACATTCGAGGCACTTGACTTCCTGCCATACTTCTGCGTCCTTTTCCGCTACAATTTCATCAAGATGTTCCGGTGGACGGACAGCCATTTGCTGTACAAAGCTTTCTACTGCCGGATGGGCATTCACAGCCATTCCCAACGAAACTGAAAGTTTCATAGTTACTGGAATTATTTATCCAATACAAAGCTAGAAACCAAATCTGAAAAATTATCCAAATAGTATCGTAAGCGTATGAATCAAAAGCCCTACAAGGCCGCCCACAATCGTTCCATTTATCCGAATAAATTGAAGGTCTTTCCCTACTTCCAATTCCAGTTTTTCACTCAAATCCTTTCCTTGCCAATTGCCGACCGTTGTGGAGATAAGTGTGCCGACAGTATCTGCGTTACGCAACACCAATTTGTAGGCCGTCTGCCGAATCCAGGAATCAATTTTTTCTTGTAAAACGGTATCAGTTTGTAGCATCGCAACCTGTTCATCGAGCATATTAGAAAGATACTTTGCAAGCCCCGAATCAGTGTTTGAAAGTTCTGCCTTTATTGAAGCCTTCATCGTAGTCCAGACCGCGCTGGCAAAGCCTTCCAACTTTTCAGCTGACAGCAAATTATCGAGGATATCCTTAAAAAAAATGTCCCACTTCTCTGTAGTGCCTAAGTCGTCAAAAAACAAAGCTAACTGTCTGGAAATTTCGCCGCGCAAACGATGATTGGTTTCTAATTCCACTTCCTCAAAATAGCGCTCGAGCCCGGCAGTAATTTTTGCTGCAAGCTTGTCTTCCACGAAGCCAGGAATGAAAAAGTAGCTCTCCCCTTTTACCTTTTCTCGAACCAATTCTTCATTATGGCTTACATACTCTTTCACGCTTTTTGCGATGGCGGTAATCACCTGCTGCTGCTCGCCCTGCGCCAATAGATAGTGCCCCAATTGAGAAGCCATTTTGTTTAGATGAACGCTGTCCTTTAAACGTTCGGCCTTACGCGCTAAGAACCTTGCTACCACAGCATCGTCGAGCTTGTCGAGGATGTCTTGTGCCATTATGAAGACCTCTTTTATCACCAGTTCTTTGTGCTTAGAAGCAGTAAGCCAATTGGCCAAAAACGTGGAAAGTTTGAGTTTATCGATATAAGGCCGAATGGTAGTTGGAGTCAGAAAGTTTTTAACGACAAAGTCACCAAGGTTGTCACCGATAGATTGCTTGCGCTTTTCTATAAGATTGGTATGCGGAATGGGTAAACCAAGTGGATGATGAAACAGGGCTGTAATGGCAAACCAATCCGCCAACGCCCCTACCATAGCGGCTTCCGCAAAGGATTTTACAAAACCAATCCAGGTACTAGCTTGATATTTCCCTAGCCAAACCATCGCTACATAAAGCAGTGCCATAGCCAAAAAAAGGGCAGTGGCTAGTTGCTTATGCTTGCGAAGTTGTTGTGCTTTTTGAATGCCCGTCATGCGGCTAAAGGTAGCCGAAACGAGAGCCTTGAATTATTTCCAGAAAACAAATTGAACTCGAGAGATACTACGGAAAACGGTAAATAGTCACAGAATCTGCAACTACATCAATAATTTGCTGCCGTAGCGTTGGCGTGCCTACAATGTTTGCCGACTGAATAACCTTTATCCTATGAGCGCCCTGACTGATATTGGGATACGTTGAAGAATCACCACCGAACAGATAGCCATATTTCACGTCGTCCAAGTAGATATCGTATCGATCAGCGCTCGTATTGACGTAACGAAGTGAGCCTGTAGTGGGCACTATTGGCGGGTCGTCTTCGTTTTTTGTACAGGAAGCCAGTGTAAAAATTGTCAGCGCGGCAAGAGCGTAAAGCGTTCTTCTCATGAATAAAATTGGTTTGAGCATTGCCCAAAGGCAGATTCACAAAGCTAATCGCTACGCTTGAAATGTGCTAATGAAAAGACACAAACTTTCAGAGGTTTCGAAATTCTCCTATTTCCTAAGTCGCAAGGCCTTCAATATCTTCCAAAGCCAGAGCTCATCGCGTTTCAACACTAGATACAGTGTCCGCTTCCCGCCAAAACTCCTGAAAAAACGTTCCACGCCTCCATCCATACTCCCTTCAAAATCAAAATACTTGTTGCCGCGTTTTTTTGCTTCGCGAATGCAATGCCAAAGCAGCGCACTCATCGCACGATAATTATCGCCGTCCGGATTCATACCGCCCATCAAATAATAGCTTCGATTTTCATCCCAAACATTCCACACTATTGCTTGAATTTTTTCGCCTTCGCTTGCTACCCAAAGTGTGCCAGAGTTATGAGCAAGACATGCGCTCATCAAGCGTTCCAGATGTTGGATGTTGTAAGATTGCACAACGCCCTTCTGGCTCAAAGTACTTTCCTGAAAACGAAATAAATCTGCCAATGCCTCTGGTTCTGTAGCAATAGAAATTTTACCCTCCGATGCCTTAATATTTCTGCGAAGTGATTCCTTGAAATTCTGAAAAATGACTGGTTCGGTCTGCAATAAATCCAACAAAAAAGTCTGCTGAACACCGATGTTAACGCCACCTCTTTTAATCAATCCAACTTGCTTAAAGTCAGGCCAAACGGAAAGTCGCCACATATCAGCCGCTGGCAATGCAGAAAAGAGTTGCTCCGTCACTTCATATTCGTAGGAATCTCGGTTGCTCTCTTTTACATCCGGTGGAAAGAAAATCAAAGGCCCGAGATAAGGAGTGAGGCGCGGATTGCGCAAGAGCAACATGCCGAATTTCTCTTTCAAAAGATAAGGCCAAGCGCCGATCAATTGTTCGCCTTTCAAAGCAAGTTCTACCTGCCAATCGTCCACAGCATCGCAAACGGCATCCAGCCACCAACTCTGCGCGAATACTGGTATCACAGCCGAATCTTCCTTACAAATAATGCGGTATAGTTCCTTTTGGTTCACAAATAAATTAGGGATAAATAAAGTCGCAGAATT
>JBDTKK010000436.1:0-4731 GCA_039935335.1 Chitinophagaceae bacterium | reverse complement strand
TGGCAAACGCCCACCGGATATAAAGTTTCTGAAGGCCGCTTATAAGAAATTGGGTATTGATGCCGGGTTTCTTTTGAATCATGCGTAGGAGGATTTATTAAAAAAAATAGTGCGAAAAGCTTGCTTTCTCCGCTCGGCGTAGTCTCAGACTACGTCGCTGTGGAAAGCGGTCTCACTACGCACATGAGATTGCGGGTCGCGCGCCACTAGCTTTTCTTCAAACAACTAGAATTTCTTTAGGCGCTTGCCCGCAATGACAAAAAACCATTAATGCCACTTTCCGCTTAGAGAACCTCAAGTAATTCCATTGAGCAGGTAAAACCAACTCCCGCTCAGCGTAGTCTCTGACTACGTCGCCGTGGAAAGCGGTCTCCGACCGCACATGAGATTGCGGGTCGCACGCCACTAGCTTTTCTTCAAACAACTAGAATTTCTTTAGGCGCTTGCCCGCAATGACAAAAAGCCCGCTCGGCGTAGTCTCCAGACTACGTCGCCGTGGAAAGCGGTCTCCGACCGCATATGACTTTGTCCAACCTTCGCCCAACTGCACAACTAATGCAATTCCTCTGATAATACCTTTTGACACCACCTCGGAAATCCTGCAAACAACATCGTCCGTAGGGTTTTTTTCTTTACAATGGAATGAACAATTATCCTACTGAAAAGAACAGAGAAACCATTTATCAAAAACCCTTTTCCCTCCCACACCACATCCCCACCAATCAAATACTTTTGCCACTGCCATGACTGAAGAAAAATCCCTCAATTTTCTCGAAGAAATAATAGAAAATGACCTTGCCGCAGGGAAATATCCCGACGGCATTCATACCCGCTTTCCGCCGGAGCCCAATGGCTATTTGCACATCGGCCACGCCAGCTCTATCGTGCTCAATTTTGGCCTGGCCAAGCAGTATGGCGGCAAATGCAATCTCCGTTTCGATGATACCAATCCCAGCACCGAAGAAGTAGAATATGTGGAGAGCATTCAAAAAGATATTGAATGGCTCGGCTTCGCTTGGGATGAGCGCCATTTTACTTCCGATTATTTTGAAACCCTTTACCAGTACGCCATTCAGCTCATCAAAGACGATAAAGCTTTTGTAGATGATAGCAGTGCCGAAGAGATTGCCGCCACTAAAGGCAACCTGAATGAACCCGGAAAAAACTCTCCTTTCCGCGAAAGAAGCATAGAAGAAAACCTACAGCTTTTCGAAGAAATGCGTGCGGGAAAATATGCCGACGGAACTAAAGTTTTGCGTGCCAAAATAGACATGGCGCATCCTAATCTATTGATGCGCGACCCCGTTATTTATCGCATCAAACATGCGCATCATCACCGCACCGGAGATGCCTGGTGCCTGTACCCGATGTACGATTTTGCCCATGGCCAAAGCGATAGCATCGAAAACATCACACATTCCATTTGCACGCTAGAGTTTATCCACCATCGCCCGCTGTACGACTGGTTTATAGCCCAACTTGGCATCTATCCATCGCATCAATACGAGTTTGCCCGCCGCAACCTTAGCTATACCGTGATGAGCAAAAGAAAGCTCTTGCAACTCGTAAACGAAAAGCATGTTTCTGGCTGGGACGACCCACGGATGCCTACTATTTCTGGGATGCGCCGCCGAGGTTATCCGCCCGAAGCCATTGTTCAGTTTTGCGAAACCACAGGCATTGGCAAAAGAGAAAACCTAATAGACATCGGTCTGTTGGAATTCTGCGTGCGCGAACAATTAAACAAGTCTGCTAAACGCGCGATGATGGTGCTCGACCCGGTGAAACTCATCATCACCAATTATCCCGAAGGACAAACAGAAATGCTGGAAGCCGACAATAATCCTGAAGACGCGGAAGCGGGCACAAGGTCTATTCCTTTCAGTAACGAACTGTGGATTGAGCGGGAAGATTATATGGATGTGCCGCCCAAGAAATTCTTCCGCTTAGGCCCGGGCTTGATGGTGCGCCTGAAGAGCGCTTACATCATTCGTTGCGATAGTGTAGAGAAAGATGCAGCCGGTAACATCACGGAGATTCATTGCAGCTATATCCCTGGAAGCCACTCCGGCAGCGACACCAGCGGCATTCATGTGAAAGGAACTATTCATTGGGTGGATGCCAAAACGGCTGGAACAGCAGAAGTTCGGCTGTACGACCGTTTGTTTAAAGTGGAAAATCCAGGGCTGGAGGAAGGCGACTTTAAAGAGTATGTAAACCCTGATTCTTTGCAAGTAGTCACGGCTTACATCGAACCTTCTTTAGCCAATGCCAAACCGGGCGAAACCTTCCAAGCTTTACGCAAAGGCTATTTTTCTGTGGATAGAGATAGCAGCGATGGGCATTTGATTCTGAATAAGACAGTAGGATTGAAGGATTATTGGGCGAAGAAATAGAGTCGGTCATTTTTTTGAGAAAAATTGCTTTTGAAGATGCTGTCGCAGTGACCTTATCCCTGCAACCACGCTTCGTTTTGTACTTTTAGGAAAAGTCAAACAAATGCATAGACTAATACTTAGCCTTCTCGTCATATCCATTGCCGCCACACCGCTCTGCGCGCAGACTGCAGCCGATTATGCCATTCCTATTACTGTACAAACCCAAAGCTCGCCACCGCAAATAAAATTGCAATGGAAACCGCGTACGGGGGCAACTTCCTATAGCATTCTTCGAAAGGCCAAAGAAGACAAAACCTTCTCCAACATTGCCTCACTCACTGCCACCGACAGCAGCTATATAGATGCAACGGTGGTGACGGATACCACCTACGAATATGCCATCACCAATGCGGGTGGAGCCAGTGCAACGGGCTATGTTTTGTCCGGCATAAAAGCACCCGCCATGCATCATCGCGGTACGATGATTTTGTTGGTGGACTCGACATTCAAGGACTCTTGTAAAGCTGAAATCGCACAGCTCATGAGTGACCTCCGTGGTGATGGCTGGGACCTTATTCGTCATGATATTTTGCGCTCCTCGAAAGACACTTTTGTGCAAAGCATTGTGCGGAATGATTACGCTTCAAGACCCGGTGTGAATGCCCTGTTCATCCTCGGTCACGTTGCCGTGCCTTATAGTGGCGACCTCAATCCTGACGGGCATCCTGACCATTTAGGAGCTTGGCCAACAGATGCCTACTACGGTGATATCAATGGTACTTGGACAGACGCCATTGTCAATGATGTTGTAGCATCTCGAGCTCAAAACAAGAACGTTCCAGGCGATGGCAAATGGGATCAGACTTTCTTGCCGACAGATGTAGAACTGCAAACTGGTCGGGTGGATTTTGCCAACATGCCGAGCATCCCGCGCAGCGAAATAACCCTGATGCGCAACTACCTCAACAAAGCCCACGCCTATAAAATCAATTCGCTTGCCATTCAGCACAAAGCCGTGGTGGACGACAACTTCGGGGCTTTTAATGGTGAAGCTTTTGCAGCAAATGCTTGGAGGAATTTCCCGGTGATTGTGGGGGCCAAAAACATCCTCACTGCCGACTTAGAGACGACACTTAAAGATTCCGCCTACCAATGGGCTTATGGATGCGGCGGCGGCAGTTATACCACTGCCAGTGGAATTGGCGCAACTGCCGACTTTGACACAACTCCAGTCAAAGGGATTTTCATGATGACTTTCGGCTCTTATTTCGGCGATTGGGATGCCACTAATAACTTCCTTCGTGCGCCGCTATGTGCGCCAGAACCCGCGCTGACCAATGCTTGGGCAGGACGACCCAATTGGTTTATCGATGCCATGGGCTTGGGAGAAAGTATTGGCTATTGCGCAAACAAGACCCAAAACAACAACGGCACTTACAACCCTTCGGGAATCGGTGCAAAATGGATTCACGTGACTTTGATGGGCGACCCAAGTCTAAGGAATGAATACATCAAACCTATTTCGAACCTTAGTATCACCGCAGATTCTTTAGCAGGTGCCGCCCTCAACTGGACAGCCTCTGCAGACACGGGTTTGATGGGATATTATGTCTATCGCTCTGATTCGGCTTGGCGCGACTACAAGCTTGTTTCAACCTTAGTAACCGGGACAAGTTTCAATGATTTGAAAGGTACCAACGGTAAGAAGTTCTACCTCGTCCGGCCTGTGAAATTGGAGACAACACCATCAGGTACTTATGTCAATCTTGGGCTTGGAATGATTGATTCTGCCAAGGTGATTTATCCTTTGGGCATCTTCAATATTGCTTCAATTCCTGCACCGAAAATCTTCCCAAATCCTGCTACCAATACGCTGAATGCCTTGATAAGCCTGCCTTCCGGCACTTCCGCTACTATTCGATTGATGAATATTTCGGGTAGCGTTTTGCTTCAGGAAGAAGTGCAACTGAACAACGGAAGAAAACAATGCAGCTTCGATGTTTCAAAATTCCCAGCGGGAAATTATATGCTGGAACTACGCACGGAGAATGGTGTAGCGGTAGAGAAGTGGACGAAACTGTAGGGGTTGGGCTTGCCACTATCTTCAGTTCTTCATACGACCGCGCAAAACAGGTATGCAGGGTACAGTGCGGCAGGCAACCGGCACGGCTGTAGCGGGTTTACAAGGTGATGTGCAGCGAGCTGAATAAGGAAGCGGCGACTGACCAAGAAGGCATCTACAGCAATGTGCAGCGGCCTGCACCAATATGGACTGCCGGATGCGGCTGGCAATAAGATAGACGTGGCGGTGATTAGGAAGCAGAATGGCGCGACGGTGATGAAGGATTGGGTG
>JBDTKK010000435.1:0-2830 GCA_039935335.1 Chitinophagaceae bacterium | reverse complement strand
GAGTGCCTTCGATAATTCTAAGAAGGATTACCTCGGCAATGCTATTCATGGCAACAACGTGATGGTAATTGATGCAAGCGAATGCATCATCAAAGCGCCGGATAATAAGCTCGTTGTGGCGCAAGGGTTAGAGCGTTTTATCGTGGTAGATACGCCCGATGTTTTGCTGATATGCGAGCGCACTCGGGAGCAGCAAATCAAAGAATATGTGGCCGAAGTGAAGCGCAATAAAGGCGAACGTTTCTTGTAAATTTTCTTGAATTGTAGTAAGAATATTCCGTGCACATTCCGCAAAAGCACCAAGCCGCCGGCACTACTATTTTTACGGTCATGAGCGCGCTGGCAGCACAATACAATGCTATCAACTTATCTCAAGGCTTTCCGGATTTTTCTATAGATGAACGGCTGATAGACTTGGTAAACGCGGCTATGAAGAGTGGCGCCAATCAGTACGCACCCATGGCTGGTTTGGCGGCTTTGCGCGAAGCAATTAGCGCTGATTTTAGGAAGCGATATGAACTTGATATTGATGCTGATTCTGAAATTACGATTACGCCCGGTGCGACCTACGCCATCTACACCGCATTCAATACAATCCTTGAAGTTGGCGATGAGGTGATTGTATTGGAACCAGCGTACGACAGCTACATTCCCAACATACAGATGTGCGGCGCAAGGGCAGTTCCAGTGCCGCTTTTGGCGCCAGATTTTTGTCCGGATTGGAACAAAATCAAGGCAGCGATTAATCCCCGCACCAAAGCGATTATTGTCAATACGCCCAACAATCCTACAGGCGCTATTTGGACAAAAGAAGACTGGAATACCCTTGCTGAAATCTTGAAGGACACCAGCATTTTTGTCCTCTCCGATGAGGTGTACGAACAGTTAGTCTATGACGGTGCGAAGCACGAAAGCGTTTTAGAAAATCCTTTTCTACGCGCACGTGCTTTTGTGCTTTTTTCTTTTGGAAAAGTGTTTCATGCTACGGGTTGGAAAATGGGATATTGTATCGCTCCCGCCTTGCTCACAGCGGCTTTCAGAAGATTACACCAATTCATAGCATTCTCTGTAAACACACCGATGCAGGCAGGAATTGCTGCCTATATTAATCTTCCTGAACGCTTACCGGTTAACGCTTTTTTACAGCAAAAGCGCGATTTGTTTTTGAATTTGATGAGGGCTACACCCTTTAAAATTTCCAAGCCTGCGGCGGGCTCGTATTTTCAGGTTGCCTCCTATGAAGGGCTTTCAGAGTTGGGCGATAAAGCCTTTGCCGAATGGCTGACTAAAGAGTATCAGGTGGCTACCATTCCTGTGTCGGCATTTTATTCTGATGGACAGGATCAGAAATTGCTACGGTTTTGTTTTGCAAAGAAAGAAGAAACCCTGCGCGAAGCTGTGGAGAAGCTTTCGAAATTGTAGATTGAGCTGGCTTAATCTTTTCGAGGAGGAAATTGCCCAACTCTGTGCTCTCTAGACAACTTGGCAATACTCCTTGATACTCTGTGCCTCCGTGGTGAAATTTCCCAAAGCCTTAGTGCACTCTTATACCGTTTGGACATCTATTTTACACGATTCGTTCATCTTGTTTAGCCCCCTCTCCCGGCCTCTCCCCCAAAGGGAGAGGGGCGTTTGGGACAGTTTATAATGTGGCCATTTAGGTGTCCATTTGGTATTAGTGCTCTTACTGTCTTAGTGGTTAATTTTCCCAACACTCAATGCTCTCTATACATCTTGGCAATGCTCCGTGAAACGCTGTGTCTCCGTGGTAAAAATCTCCACCATTATTTCAAGATATTCCCCTCCTTTGAAAACTGCCGTACGCTCAAGGCTAAAGCCAAAAACGCAAACAAAATCAGCGAAGCTAGAATGGCTGCATACTGAAGCGGAACAATTGTCCCGGCCACAATTTCTTTTGTGGCTAGAGCAATGTTGAGAATCGGAATCCAGGTCGTTTCCCAAGATAGTTTTACGCCGGGCATCAAGGCTATCATTGCCGGAATTATCACTACAAAGGCCATAGGAGTTGCATAGCTCTGCGCTTCTTTAAAAGAACTTGCTCTGATGGTGATAGCGGATAGAATTCCCGCAAAAAACAAGCTCAATGGAACCAACATCGCGAAGAGCATGATGATGAATTTTGCACTTAAAATGTCTGTGACAGCTTTTAGGATTTCCGGTGGTATTTCGCTTGAAAGCCGTACTGCCGCGAACATCCCACCGATAGTCATGCACGCAGCGATGACTCCAATCAGGGCGATTGTAATCATCTTGCCAATCAAAATTTCCAACCTTCCTGCAGGGACGGTTAGCAATGTTTCTATTGTGCCGCGCTCCTTCTCGCCCGTCAGTAAATCTATTGCCGGATACATGCAACCCATGAAGCAGAAAAGCAGAAACATATAGGGTAAAAAGCCCCCAATCATTACGCCGATTTGCTCTTTTGTAGAAGCCAAATCTTGGTCATTTATCTTCAACGGTGTCAATAATTCTTTAGACAAATGCAGTTTCTGAAATCGCTCTTCGAGCAAGGATTCTTTGTAGGTAGCAAGCTTTTCGTTGACGCGTTTCTCTATCATTTCGTTGGTCGATTTAAAATAGAAATCGAGTGAGGCTTGACTTAAACTATCGGTTTGATTTGTTGTAGTTGGCGAGAACGCAAGAACAGCGTCATACTTTTCTTTAGCCACAGAATCCTTTGCCGCATTGAGTTCTGCATTGGGAATGAGCGTGATTTTCGGGTCGGTAAAAAGGTTCTGAACTTGCTGCGGAGCATTGATGAGCGCCACTTTCAAGGTTTTGTTCTTTTCTTTTTCGTTGAGCCTTTTTT